>CAYQEW010000179.1:0-767 GCA_964416605.1 uncultured Bacteriovoracaceae bacterium
ACCGATTTGAGCTAAAAATTGGCATATGGCAACCTCTCTCATCACCGTGGTTTTTCCAGCCATATTGGGCCCCGTAATGAGAGCAAAAAACTTATTTTGATTCAGCGAGAGAGTATGAGTGACATAGCGTTCTTTAATTTGTTTTTTAATAAGAGGATGAAAGCTTCCTTCGATATGCATTTTATTTTCTTCATTTAAGAAAGGTCTTGAAAAATTCTCATTGTAGGAAATCCAAGCAAAAGAAAGATACACATCAAGATTTGCGAGAAAATCAGAAATCAGATGAATCGATTGGTTGAGATTCTTTATTGCTTCAGTGAAAGAATGAGCAATTTCTCTTTCTTCTTCAACCAGTAATTCTTTTGCTTCATTTACTTCTTTTGCCAGAATTTGCAAATCTTTGGTTTGGTAGCGCTCGGCATTCACTAATGTCTGTTTTCTTACAAAAAAATCAGGAATAAGACTAGTTTGTTGTTTGCTTATTTCAATAAAGTAACCATTAATATTATTTGATTTAATTTTTAATTTAGAAAGATTATATTCTTTGCGGTATTTTTCTTCGAGTTCTTTGACGATATCCATTGAATGAAAAGCCTTTCGGGCCAATTCATCTCTTTTGGGAAGGCATCCTTCTTTGATGAAATTACCTTTTTCCCAATGACTTCCAAGTTCTGGATTAATTAAAAATAATATTTTCTCAGAGAGTTCAAAGACTTCTTGGAACTCAATATTTTTCAAATCAAAAAGAAGAGGAAAATCGTGACTGT
>CAYQEW010000179.1:777-3291 GCA_964416605.1 uncultured Bacteriovoracaceae bacterium
GTTAAATTCTTTGGTTATGAATTTAAAGCTTTCAAGGGCCTTTGCAAGATTAATGAAATCTCCAGGAATTGCCTTGTGAGTATTTACTTTGGTTAAAATTCGAGGAATATCGCGAATATCTTTGAATGAGTCGCGCAAATTTTTAAAAGTTTTTTTATCTTTTATAAAAAAATCAATGAGCCGATAGCGTTCATTGAGAATAATTTTGTCTCTCATTGGACTTAGAAAAAAATCTTTTAATTTTCTTGAACCCATCGAAGAAATTGTTTTATCGATGAAACCAATAAGTGAATCTTGGTAGTTTTCTTTATTTCGAGGAAGAATTTCAAGTCCTCTAAGAGTTGAAAAACTAATTTTGGTATTTTCACTATTATTGATAATGCGGTAGGGCTTTATATGTTTTAAGTTTTCAGTAGGCCCAGTTGATTGCAGATAATAAGAAAGAGCAGCGATCGAAGGAAGTAAATTTTGATTGTAGCCTATCATCGAATCGCTTTTAAAAAGGGGAATCAGTTTTTCGATACTATTTTCATTGTAGCGAGGATTAAAATATTCTTCGCTAATATAGGTCAGAAGAACATTGTTTTTTTCTAATTGTTCTCTAATATTTGGAGTGCTTTCCCATTGGTCAAAAAAACATACCATTTCTTTGGGAGCATAGTTTAAAAGACAATTGAGCATCTCACCAACATCAAGTTTGGGGAATCCAAGAAAGTCACCGGTTGTAAAATCAACAAGAGATAAAAAATAAAATTCTTCGATGAGATGACAAGCACCAATATAGTAGTGAGTTTTATTTTCAGTTTTTTCAATATCAAATGGAATACTGGGACTTACTATTTGAGTGACGGCTCTTTTGACAATTCCTTGAGCCATTTTAGGATCTTCAATTTGTTCACATATCACTGCTTTTAGTCCAGCAGAAGTTATTTTATCAATATAGCTATTCGCTGCATGATAAGGAATTCCCGCCATGGGAATTGAGTAATCGCCAATTTTCCCTCTATGGGTGAGGGCAATTCCAAGTATTTTCGAAGCGGAAATGGCATCTTCAAAAAACATTTCATAGAAATCTCCCATTCTAAAAAGTAGAATGGTCGTGGGATATTGTTTTTTTATTTCAACGAATTGCTCCATCATGGGGGTGAGTTTGGGAGAATTCTTTAGAATATCACTTAAAAGTGTTATGTTTTCTTGCTTATTCATCGATAAGAAATAGTATCAAGAAAATAAGAAGAAATAAATGATAAATAGGTTTGTTATTATTCCCTTAGGATTTTTGCTATCGCTTTTGATAGTTTTTGTTCTATTGCAGAAAAATGAGTTGAGCAGTTTTTCAGATGTTTCACGCACCATTGGAGAAAAGCCAACAGTTATTATTTCAAATTTTTTCTTTCATGTTTGGAACTCTAACGTTTCCATGGCTCATTTAAAAGCGGAGAAATTAGAAGCAAGAGGAGAGAGTAAGCTAGAAAATCTATTTTTTCTCCAAGCAAGTGGTTATTACATTCTTAGCGATCAACGCAAAATAACCTACAAAGCACAGCGTGCTCAGATCAATATGAATTTAAATAAAATTAATCTTTATGATGGAGTAGAAATTTCACTACAAGATTCAATTTATAAATCACAGGAAGCCGAATTTGATAAGAATAAAAACATTTGGAAAGGCCATGATAAAGTAGAAATGGTTGCTTTAAATCAAAATAACTACAATATTGAAGTAAGAAGTCATGATCTACTTATTGATTTAGATAAAAAAAAATCTTTGTTTTCAACGAATGTTTCTGGCTCAATCGAAAATAATAAAAAAAAATCAGAAAAACTTTATTTTACTGGAAATCATTTAGCTTATGATGAAAATAAATTAAACTTAGAGCTTGGGGATAATACCACACTTCGTCTCAAGGATTTACGAGCAACTTCAAGGAAGATGTCCATATGGCTCAATGACCAAAACAAACAGCTCAAGTATTTAACACTAAATGACGATATATTTATTAAGGAAAAATTGTTAGTAGAAGGCGAAGAAATTTTTCGTACTGCTCAAGCGGAGATTTTAGAGATGAATAAAGAGCATGAAACAATCGAGTTAAAAGGATCTCCTTCGGTTTCTCAAGGAAGTAATGTTGTTAAAGGCTATAGAATCATTTATTACCGTGGAAAAGATGAACTTGAGGTTTATGAATCAAGAGCCAGCATCAATTCAGCAAAAAAGAACGACAAATGACGGATATTAATTATTCTCTGAATGCTTTAAATATAAAAAAATCCTACGCTAAAAAAGCAATTGTAAAAGGCATGGATTTTCATGTTACTCAAGGTGAAGTCGTTGGATTGTTGGGGCCCAATGGAGCGGGAAAGACGACATCTTTTTATATGATGGTGGGATTAATTGCACCAGATTCAGGAACAATTACTCTTGATGATAAAGATATAACAAAAAAGCCACTTCACTCTCGGGCTTACCATGAATAAGAACTTCTCCCATATTCATAATATAAGCTCTTTCAA
>CAYQEW010000180.1:0-3286 GCA_964416605.1 uncultured Bacteriovoracaceae bacterium
AAATTAATATTTTCAAAATTTCCTTGTAAGCACTCCGCACTTAAAAAAGCTGAAGCCTGAGCCATCATTTCGATTTGTGTGACTCCTGGAAAAATAGGGTTTCCTGGAAAATGTCCCCTAAAAATAGCGTGGTCTTTTTGCACAAAATAATGAGCAATAACCTTCCCACCAATCAGCGGTTTAAAATTATTCTTCTCAAGCGAGGAAGCGCTTATTCCTTGAGGCAATATGATTTCTTCAATGCTATCAATAAACAAAAAGGGATCACGATGAGGAAGAAATTGTTGAACTTGTTGTTTTGAGTATTTCATTTTTTTAGTGATTTTTTAATAAAAGCAAGACTTGTGAGCCACTCTTTTAAATCAACCGCAGGATAACCGCCAATTTTTGATTTGGCAGGCCATGATTTATGTACTTTACTCGCTCCTGCGACTTGAGATCCGAGTCCCAAGGTAACGCCTGGTCCGATTCCTGCCTCTCCCCCAAGAACGACGTAATCTTCAAGAATACAGCTTCCGGCAAGAGAAGAGCCTCCACAGACAATAACTTTTTTGCCAATTTTCACGTTATGAGCAACTTGCACGAGATTATCAATTTTTGTTCCATCATCAATAATTGTCGGAGCAAAAGTTCCCGAATCGACACAGCTATTTGCTCCAATTTCAACATCGTTTCCAATTTTTACTCCCCCAACATGCCAAATCTTTAAATGCTTTCCTTGGTGAAAAAAATAACCAAATCCATCTGCTCCAATTACGGAACCAGAGTGAATTCGACACTGCTGCCCTATCTCAACAAAGGGATAGATCGTGGTATTGGGATAAACAATTGTTCCTTCTTTGATATGAACATTTCCCATCAAAACAACGTTCGCATGAATTTTTACATTTTTTTCTAAATGACATTTGCTACCAATAAAAACATTGGGGGCAATTTCACAGCTTGGATCAATAAAACTCGATCCATTTTTTCTACTATCTAAAAGATAATTAAAAAGATGGTATTTAAAATCGTAAAAAACTTTTGAAAAAAGAACCATACTTTTTTCAACGCTATGGCTCAAAAAAATAACTTTAGCAAAGCTCGTTTTATCTTTTATTTCATCATAAAGACTCTTATCAAGAAGTAATCCAAAGGAATGCAGATTTGAGTGCTTCGTTGAAAATTCAGTCCAATATTTTTTATTTTTAATGATAACAAGAGTATTATCTAAAGGTGCATGAGAAGGAGATAAACCATTTACTTGAAATGTTTTATCTCCTAAAAGAACTATCTCTGAATCAAACTCAGCAAGTTTAACACTATCCATTTATTTGAATTTTTTATTATATCCTTCGATCGTTGCATCAGTAATGTCCGTACTTTTTTTAGCGTAAACAACTGGAGAAGCACTGATTTCCACGGTAAAATCGACACCTTGTTTTTCAGAAACTTCTTTAATGATATCGCGCAATTTTTCAAGGATCGGTTTTTTTAATTTTGCTTCCATATCTTGAATATCTTTTTGATATGTCATTGTCTTATTTTGAAAACTAACGATCATCTGATTGAGATCTTTTTCTTTCGTCATTCTCGCTTCTGGACTAAGAAGTGAAGCTTGTTTTTTATATTTATCTTCTTCACCTTTGATTTTAGTTTCTTCAGCTTTAAGTGCACTTTCTTTTGCTTTAAAAGATTTTTCTAGTTCTGCCATAACGCGTTTACCTTCAGAAACAGTCACGAGAACTTTTTGAATATTCACCACGCCAATATTCACTTCAGCTTGCGCGCTCATTCCCACTAAAACCAAAAGAACTAGTAATACATTTTTCATAAATAACTCCTTATTTAAAACAATTGTCCAATATCAAAATTAAATTGGCTAGAAGACTGATCAGATTTCTTGTTAATTGGAAATCCTAGCTCAAAACGCAAAATACCAATAGGCGAAAACCATCTTATACCAAAACCATAGTCCTGACGAAAAGCTTTCCCATCATTGTCCTTAAACCAAGTATCTTCAAAAACATCCCCAATGTCATAAAAAAGAACTGCTTTAAGTCCTGCTTCTTTTGATATGGGGTGCTCTAACTCAAACTGAGAAAGAAATTTTTTCGTCCCACCGCGATTAAAACGTCTTAATGCCGATGGAGCTGTGAGTCCCATAGCGTAGTAAGTTGGACCAATATCACCAATATTTGAGCCTCTCATGTCGCGAGAGCCTCCAAGCATATATTTTTCAACTCTTGGAACATTATCATTGCCAACCTGCCAAACTTCCCCAATTTGAGAACGATTTCTGAAAATTAAGTCTCCAAAAAGAGGTTGATAAAATCGACTTTCCGCTTCTGCTTGAAACCATTTGCGCTCAAATCCAAGGCCCGCATAAGTTAGAGAACCCCATAAATAATAGCCTTTAGTGGGTTCAAAAGCGTTATTGCGTCGATCATGAATAATAGTACTGGAAATACTTGAGGTTCTCTTTCCTTCTCGCTTATTCACATCATCAAGAGTTTCAGAGGCAGATTTCAAATAAGTTGGATCATCTAAACTCGTTAAAGTCGTGTCTTCTAGGCGATAACCAAAAAAGAGACGAGAGGCATTCTGTAGTTTATACCCTAAACGTAAGTTAAATCCCGTCTTACGATATTGGAATGAGCTAATATAATTACTTTGCGTGCGATAGATATCTCCTCCGAGACTCCACTTGGTGTCTAGAAAATAAGGCTCAGTAAAGCCGATATCAAAAGTTTTTTGAATGCTAGCCCACGACACCGAAGCATTCAGATTTTGCCCAAGGCCTCTAAAGTTATCATAGCTTATTTTTCCCTGAAGAAACATCTTCGATTGAGTAGAGTAACCTGCTCCAAAACTTACTTGTCCTGTTTGTCTTTCTTGCACGCTGATAACAATATCAATGGTGTTGTCTTTAATGGAGGGCTTTTGAGTGAATATTACACTGTTGGGTTCAAAAAATCCCAAGCGATTCACGTTTTCTTTCGACGTTCTTAAATCCGTTCCAGAAAATTGCTGGCCCTCACTAAAACTAAGTTCTCGGCGAATAACTTTATCGCGAGTTTTAGTGTTCCCTTGCATAGTCACTTTCCCAAAACGCGCGATCTCTCCTTTATCAAAATTGATAACCATATCGACTTTATCGTCTTCATTATTGGGGAGAACCTGTCTTGAGACGTTCACAAAAGCGTAGCCTTTGTCCTGATACATTTCAGTAAGAGTTTGAATGTCTTGATACATCAGTTCTTCATTAAAAATATCCGTGGACTTTAATTTCATTTTATCAAGAAAC
>CAYQEW010000181.1:0-3246 GCA_964416605.1 uncultured Bacteriovoracaceae bacterium
TGACACGAGAATCAACACAAGAAACAAAATGCTCGTTATAGCGATCGAGTAAGAATAAAGATAATTTCATCTTATAATGATAATATTCTTTTCTTCACTATTTCAAGAGGTGTGAGCGGAATAAGATCTTTTAATTCCGGCCCATGATCTTTACCTGTCAAACAAGCTCTAAATCCCATAAAAAGATTTTTTCCTTTTATATTTTGAGATTTAAAATAATTCATCCATTCTTCAATAACAGAACTGTCTAAGGAATCTGCATCAATCGTAAGAATAAATTCTTTTAATTTCGTTTTAATCACTTGTGTGGATTCCCAAGAAAGAATTTCCTGCAATTTTTCTGAATCATTTATTTTATCATTAAAAATATTGTCATCCAAAACACCTTCCAATTCTGATAAAAAATTCACCTGATCTTTAAACAAGCTCAAGCATTTTTCTTGCCAAGCAACTGACATTGAGAGGAACGGATGGTCTGCACGTAAAACCTTTTTGGCTTGCTCTACCAAAACACCGATTTCTTGTTTGCGCAGATGTTGTCCATTGACCCATTTTAATTTATCTAAATCATAAATCGCGGCTGCCTTACTAAATCTCGAAATATCAAAAATTTGTGAAACCTCATCTAAGCTGAAAATATCTTTCTCTTCCGGATGAGACCAGCCAAGTTGCAATAGATAATTGGCTAATGCTTGAGGCAAATAAGATTCTTCACGGTATAATGAAACCGAAGTTGCTCCATGACGCTTCGATAGTTTTTGACGATCCTTGCCAATAAGAAGAGAGACGTGGGCAAAAATTGGGAGAGAAGATCCAAAAGCTTCATAGATCATCAATTGCCTTAGAGTATTGGAAAGGTGATCTTCTCCGCGAATAACATGAGTGATCTTCATCAGCATATCATCAACGACGCAACAATAATTATAAACAGGAAGACCCGTTGAGCGAATGAGAACGAAATCACCGACCATTCCTTCTGGAAAAACCACTCGTCCGCGAACTTCATCTTGTAATACGTAGGATTTAAAAGGTGCTTTAAAACGGATTGAAGCTTTTTCGCCACTGGCTAAACGTTGTCTTGCTTCTTCCCAAAATTCTTCATTTTTCCATTTGCCTTCATAGTGAGGAAGACGGCCTTCTCTCGTCGCTTTTTCTTTCATCGCCTCTAATTCTTCGGAGGTGCAAAAACAATAATAAGCTAAGCCTTTATCAATTAATTTTTCAGCATATTCTTTATAAAGTGAAATTCTTTCTGATTGTCTGTAAGGGCCGTAATCGCCGCCAATATCAGGGCCCTCATCCCATGTGAGTCCTAGCCATTTTAAGTCTTCTAATTGTGATTTTTCAAATTCTGGACGACTTCTTTCAAGATCAGTGTCTTCAATGCGCAGAATAAATTTTCCATTCATTTTTTTAGCAAAAAGATAATTATAAAGAGCGGTTCTCGCTCCTCCAATATGAAGATATCCAGTGGGACTTGGTGCAAAACGAACGCGTACTGTCATAAAACTCCTAAATCAATTTAGGAGTATGCTATCACCGATTAACTAAAAAATGAATTAATACGTCCATCAATTTCATTTTCTTCATTGCCCGTTGCTAAAGCAATTTCTTTGACGATCAATTCTTTACATTGTTCCATCATTTGCTTTTCGCCATAACTAAGTTTTTTTGACACTTTCAGTAAAAGTAATGAGCGAAGAACATCCGCAATCTCAATGAGAGAGCCGGTCTTCACTTTTTGCAAATAATCTCGGTGGCGTCTATTCCAAGTGGATCGATCAAGCGTCACCTCATGATCTTGAAGAAGTGTAAAAACTCCGTCAACCTCATTTTTAGAAACTAGATTTCGAATGCCATCCTGACTATCTGTCGGAACCATAATAGTCATTCCATTTGATATAATCTTTACCATGTAAAAAGATTTCTCTCTTCCAGAAGCTGTCCTTTTATCAATAGATAAAACCTGACCAACACCATGGCCTGGACATACCACATAATCACCTAGCTCGAATTTTACAGACATGAAGGATCCTCCTTCTAATTTGTTTTTAAACTAAGACTATATTACGCTAAGCAAAATTTTATTCAATGTACCATGTAAAAATTATGGGGCAAGAAAAGCCAAGAGAAGAATTAAGTGAATTAATTATAGGGGAAACCGCTCAAAAGGGCTCCCCTATAATTTTTTATTAACAATAAAGCTCAGATTTTTCAAAGAAATAAGAGATTTCTCTTTCCGCTGATTTCGCTGAATCAGAACCATGAACCGCATTTGCTTCAATTGAAGCTGCATAAAGCTTACGAAGAGTTCCTTCCGCCGCTTGCTCTGGATTAGTTGCCCCCATAATATCACGATTTTTTAGTACCGCATTTTCACCTGCCAGAACCATCAATACGACTGGTCCAGAAGTCATGAAATTAACCAATGAGTTAAAAAATGGTCTTTCTTTGTGCTCAATATAAAAACCTTCTGCTTTTTCTCTTGATAATTTTACAAGTTTAGCTGCCGCAATTTTTAAGCCTTCTTTTTCAAAGCGAGCAATAATATTTCCAATATTATTGTCTTCAACTGCGTTTGGTTTAATAATACTAAATGTCATTTCTTTCATAAAATCTCCTTGGGTTATATTATTTATTTTAAAACTTCTTGTAATTTCGCCCCTAAGTCTGCAGGCGATCTTGCAATCGTTATCCCACATTCCTCAAGCACTTTAAACTTCGCTTCTGCGGTATCATCTCCACCTGAAATAATCGCTCCCGCATGCCCCATTCTTTTTCCTGCTGGTGCAGAAGCTCCCGCAATAAAACTCACGACAGGTTTTTTCATATTTTCTTTGATCCAACGAGCCGCTTCTGTTTCAGCGGAACCACCAATCTCTCCAATCATAATAACGGAGTTCGTGTTCGGATCATTTTCAAAAAGCTGTAAACAATCAATAAAATTAGTGCCGTTCACTGGATCTCCCCCAATACCAACACAGGTTGATTGCCCTATTTTTCTTTGAGTAAGCTGGAACACCGCTTCATAAGTAAGTGTTCCCGATCTGGAAATAACCCCAACATTTCCTGGCATATGTATATGGCCTGGCATAATGCCGATTTTACACTCGCCTGGAGTAATAATTCCAGGGCAATTGGGACCAATGAGTCTTGATTTTGAACCGCGCAGAGCAGCCTTCACTTTTACCATATCAAGTATCGGAATACCTTCCGTAATCGCGATAATAAGCGGCACTTCAGCAT
>CAYQEW010000182.1:0-3182 GCA_964416605.1 uncultured Bacteriovoracaceae bacterium
AGATAAGGCAATAATTAGGTGAAATTGTTTAAAAAGTTGAAAATAGTAGAAAAGATGTCGATAAGTCACAGGGAAATGATGAATATAAAATGGTTACTTATTTTTTTTACTCTCTCTAGTCTTTTAGGCTGTATGCCTAAATCTTCCGTGCGTACCAAAACTCAAGCAAGCTCAACAAATAATAATGGCAATGGTTCTGGTTCAAACACAAATACCGGAAGTATTTTTCTCCAATCCTCCACAATAACGAGTTCAACAAGCTTAACTATCAGCTCGAATAATTCAGATGTTCTTATTCTAAGAGGTGATAGTGTTCACAATTTTCTTACAACCAGTTCAAGTTTATCAACCTATTGCTTCGTCGCCAATTTTCCAAGTTCTTCAAATAAAAATCTTATCTTAAAAGCAAACAAAAAATTCTTTTATGATTTTGCGACGAAAAAAAATACTTATTATTTAGAAATACTCACAGCGGACTCTACTCTTTCAAGCAGTGCTTGCTCAAGTCTTTCTCTTTCGCTACCTGCTTATAGTACAAGCTCTCTTTGTGCTTCATGCTCAAGCACTCAAACATCAGCATCTTTAAATCTTTATACCTCCGCTGGAGCACTCACCAACTCACTTCCCCTATCAACTCTTTCTCTTGTTATTGCGGCACCATCAACAAGTGGTGGCTCAGGAAGTAGCAGCGTGACATGTTCAACAGACTCCAACTGTAGTGCGATTGGCTATAACTGCTGTAATGCCGGTCAATGCGTTAATCATGGCCAAGTAAAACCAGGAGTGGTCACGAGTGATCCTCAATTTATGTATGTGCAAAATCTGATTAACACAAACCAAACTTCCTATGATTCGCCGATGGCCACAAATTATTTTTTCTTTTGTCCTTCGATGTTAGGAGGAAGTTCAGGACCAGGAACTTCGGGCTCTACGGCAACAGCTATTGCAAATTATGAATTGCAAAAATTAAAAGATCTTTATTTTTGTCTTCTTCCTGGAATTGATGAAACCGCAGTTTGTCCGATTATTTTTCCCAATGCTCAAGCGCTGATTGGAAGTACTGGGCATACCTTTTCAACCAAAATTGATGACACCAATTTTTCTTCCACCAATTCTCTGGCTGCCTCGCAACCAAGTATAAAAGAAGTGCGCTATGGAGATCAAGTGCTCGCTCTCACTCCAAGTAGTGCCAATAACGATGTTCTCTCGACGGCTCAAACGGTGACGATTGCTGGTTCGACGGTACTTTCTCCATCTTCGGTGAACAGCGATGTCACTTTAAAATACACGGTGGATGGATCTTGTAAAAAAGCTGGCACCGTGATTCAATGTTCAAAATATTATATTCTTAAAAGTTCAATTAGTGCTCCCTACGCCGCCAGTGACACAACAATCCTTTCTTCCTATCCTCTGCCAAACCATGCTGATCTAGGTTCAACCTATAAACCTCTTGTGGCGGTTTTTATTGATAATACACCTCTTTCTTATGGCTCAGACTGGGATTGGTTGGGGAGTGAAGTTCACATCACAAGACCACTTATTGTAGGACAAAAAATAAAAATAAATTATATCAGCACCATGAGTGTCAGTGCTTATGATGCTGGAACCATCAAAGCAGCTCAAGATAAAGTCGAAACTTATTGCAACACAACGGATGGAAACTCCGTTCTTATTCCTCAATATACTTCTGGCAATATTAGCTCTTTTAAATGCGGAACTAATACACTACCCCCAACGATGCCTATCAGTATGTCCGTTGATATCTCAACGAAACGTGCTCCTCATGTCTACTACGATATAAATGGTTTAAAAATTCATTCCAATAATATTGGAAGCGCAGGAACCCAAGAAGGCTCACTCTTTGAATACGGCGCAAATAAATACGATCCTAATAATCTTTCCACCGCGGTTGGGTTTAACGAAATTTACGGAAATTTAAATGGTGGCGCAAATGGCCTACCTGCCAAAGAAATTGAAATCGTCAGTGGCAAACCCTACGATATTTGGGTCTCGCAAGGAGCTTACTCTCCTTGCCCTGCAACTCTTTGTGGAAATAGCCCTTATGGCATTCAAAAACTTTTCCCTGAAACTTTTTCAGCTGAATACGGTGGTGGTTACAAGCCTGATTTATTTAACACTAAAAAACTCAGTGCAAGCAACACTTACCGAGCGGACGATCTTCTCATGGGGCGCGCTTGCTTTGTTCCTGCAACGATGATTCCTTGGAGTCACCGCGCGGCAACGACGGGACAAAGCGTACAAGATCAAAGAATGGCTCGTCTTGCTGCAGAGCACGCACTTTTTTCTAACGGCTACAACCGCGATTGGTACGGCTTTGACTACGGAGCTCTCATTGGTTCTTTTGATGGTGTGAATTGGTTTGCAATCGGAAGTGCTCGAAGAATTTGGGCGACTTCGAATAAACTCTACCTCGCCGTCAATGGCTATTTTTCGGATCTTGCAGTTTCAAGTAATTATACTGTGCGAGTCGATGAAGTCACTCACCCTCTCAGCTTAGGGATTCAAATTCAAAGTGATATCGAAACAACGGGCGCGCAATGTCAGAAAAATCACCTCTGTCAAAATGATAATGATTGTATTGCGCAATTAGGTTTTGATTATACTTGTGATGATGTTTCGCAGTGGCAAACCAAGTGGCCCATTTTTGATATTTATGGAACTGAGCAATTAGGAGAAAGTGATAAATATTTTAGTGAACTTATTGTCGGAGGTCTTAACGGCAACAACAAACGCTGTGTTTATCGAGGAAGAGGAGCTCCTTGCAATCTTTCCACAGGAGCTACCGCCTTCAACAGTTCACTTGGCAATGAAAGTAAAATGTGTGCTCAAAACTATTATTGCGCACCGTTAAGTGCTCCGAATAAACATAATACAAGACTGAATCGTATTCCTTATCCAGCCGCTAATCAAAATGCTCAGGGCTCTCTTCCTGCGACCGATGAATTTGGACAAAGTGCCAGACTTCTTGGAAGACCTTTTGAGTATTTTGGATCGGGTACTCTTCCCGTAAGCGTTCAAACACAACTCTCTTCAAGTGGTGCTCAGGGAATTTGTCAACCAGGTCGTCAACTTATCAATGCTCCAAGCGTAACTCTGGAGCAACTTAATATTGCTTCTGGAGGAAGTGCCGATAAAATCAATGGGATTGGAATCACTCGCAA
>CAYQEW010000183.1:0-3154 GCA_964416605.1 uncultured Bacteriovoracaceae bacterium
CGCAAACGGCTGCCTATTTTCTGACCAATTTTAACTATAGCTTTAAACTAAACTCTACTTTTAGTTTCTATGCGCGAGTGCGAAATATTTTTGATGTGGAAGCACGCAACCATGTCTCTACCCTTAAAGACATTGCTCCACTTCCTGGAAGAAATTTTATCGCCGGCTTACAAATTCAGCTTTAGGTATTTATGAATCAAAAATGTTGTCACTCTACAATCAATCAGGATCAGGCAAAAGATATTTTGTCTGATCTGGGCCTTAATCGAACCAGCGCTAAGATTGAGTTGCTGCTCCTTCTTGCGAAATCTCATAAGCCTCTTTCTATTCAAGAACTGCATCGTCAAATGAAGCAAAGTAAGTCCAATATTTCGACAATTCATCGCACGATAGCGCAGTTTAAAGAAAAAGATTTGGTGCGAGAACTTAATCTCGGAGAAGATTTTTTTCGTTATGAGTATATTCACCAAAAGGATGATGGGATTTCACCGAGTCACCATCATCATTTCGTGCGCTGTCGCAGCTGTGATGCAATTCAAACAATTCATCAATGTGATGTAAGTATTTTTGAAAAAATGCTTAAATCCCTCGGCTATAAAGAGATGCATCATTACCTCGAATTTACGGGGGTTTGTGCCAAATGCTCTTAATTAATGTATAAGTATTAAGATGAGGCAATTTTAACAGGAGAAACTAATGAACCCATGGCACGATATAAAACTCAACCTCAGTGAAATAAATGAACTGACTTGTCTGATCGAAATTCCCGCACTTTCTAAAATTAAATATGAAATCGATAAAGAAAGTGGACTTCTCAAAGTTGATAGAATCTTGCATAGCGCCGTTCACTATCCTTGTAATTATGGCTTTTTTCCACAAACTTTTTGCGATGACGGCGATCCGCTAGATGTCTTAGTTATTGGTCAGTTGAGCGTAGTGCCTCTTTCCATGATGCGTGTGCGCCCCGTTGGAGTCTTTAGAATGGTGGATCAAGGAAAAGGGGATGATAAGGTCATTGCGATTCATGTAGATGATCCGGAATATAATCATATCCACAAATTAAGTGATCTCGCCGCTCATAAAATCAATGAAATAAAACAGTTTTTTGAAAGTTATAAAGTGCTAGAAAAAAAAGCAGTAGAGATATGCGATATTGAGGATGAAATGGTGGCGATGCAAGTCATTCACTCTGCCATTGCTCTTTATGCTAATAATTATTTTTAATTTTGGTCTATTTTTATTTATTGAGAGAGTATAAACTGAAGAAGAGAAAAAAGTTGAATAATCAAAGGATTTTTATGAAACGACATTTATTTTTTTCGTTTATTTTACTCTTTATTGCTTCTTTGGTTTCTGCTGAAACTCACCGCGACAGGAGACAGGAAAAGCAAGAAAAACGAATCGCAGAAGGTATGGAATCGGGAGAAATCAATCAACAAGAAGCTGCGAGGTTAAAAGCGAATCAGATTAAGTTACAAGAATTAGAAAATAAGGCTCAAAAAGATGGGACAGTGACGCGTCGTGAAAAAAAACGCCTCAACAAAGTTCAAAATCGTGAAAGTCGTCGAATTTATCGCGTTAAACATAATAAAGACTAGTTGAGGGGGCACCGAGTATGTTAGCCATTTTGGTTATCTTTTCTGTTTGTTTAGGATAGAGCTGCATAATCGCTCTGACTTCTCTCAATGAGCCCAGGCTAATAGAATAAAATTGTTTTCTTTGTTTTTGAGAAGGTTTCGCACAGCACACGTTCTCACAACACACAAACATCAAACAAAAACAGTACACAGGCAAAAATAAAATGTAAAAAGTGGGCAGTAAAAAAACTCACAGTATTTT
The DNA here is from genome assembly GCA_964416605.1 of uncultured Bacteriovoracaceae bacterium. GTDB lineage: Bacteria > Bdellovibrionota > Bacteriovoracia > Bacteriovoracales > Bacteriovoracaceae > CAYQEW01. The sequence continues at coordinate 1,840 of CAYQEW010000183.1, forward strand.
AGAAGTTCCCAACCATTTTCCGTCCAGTAGTTTTGCATTCTTCTTCATCCTTATTTTTGTCTTCATAAACCAGTTTAAACATTTCCTTCATTTCCTCTTCAAGTTCAACTAACTTGTCTTCTATGTTTAATTTTTTTTCTTTTTTAAATCCGTTTCGAATGAGCTACATCATTGTAGCTAGAAAGAAGATTGAGAAAATACTCTTGGGTAATAATCACTTTAATTTCAGAATCTCGGGTTATTAGTTGGATGACTTCATCATTTTTAAGATCAAGTCCAGCAGGCCCTTTTTCTCTTAATTTTGTAAAGTTGATCGTTTCTTTTAAATTCATCATGATGGGCTCCTAAAAAGTACAGAAAAAACAAAAAAAGTGTCACTTTATTGTCATTTTAACGTCGTTCAATTGAAAGATCAATCAAATTAGTGTCTCTAACAAAAAAGTGTAAAGAATTCATTTAAGGCAGATGGGAGTCTGGTTTCTGTAAATGGGACTCAGTATTTTAATGAACCCGAATTTCGAAACTGATAGGATAATTGTTAGGCGTGGGAGAGTGGCTAAATAAATGCGCTTGCTCCAATTATATAAATTGGAGCGGGCAAACGGATTCGAACCGTCGACCTTCTGCATGGCAAGCAGACGCTCTACCAACTGAGCTATGCCCGCAAATATTTAGGTAAATCTAAACCTCACTCGATTTTTTGTCAACGTGGATTATTTCACCATGACGATTTATGAATTTATGTCCAACTTCATAGCTTTCTGGATTAAAGGCAGGGGTCTTCCCTTCACCCCCTGGAATATCATAGATGTATTGAGGAAGGGCCCATCCGGGTAGGGCGTTTCTTAGTTCACTGTAGATTCGTCTGCCCTCACTTAACTCAAGGTAGAAATTCATCGCCCCTTTGACCTCATCGGGATGATGAAGGTAATAAGGCCTGATGCCATTTTGCATCAAGAGCTCACAAAGGTTTATTAAATCCGCCACTTGGTTGTTGATGCCTTTAAGCAGAACAGTTTGTGCTACTTTCAAGAGAGACTTCGGAAGGCGCGCCATCGCTTCCTCAACTTGCTCGTCCCATTCATCGATGTGGTTAATATGAAGAGAAAAAATCATTTGCGTAAAATGAGCCGAATATTGATGAAAGAGTGTGATCAATTCATCATCGATGCGACTGGGTAAAATCACCGGAAAGCGAGTGTGAAAGCGCAAATAGCGAACAGAAGAAATAGCCGCAATTTTTGCTAACAGTTCATCAAGCGCTTGATTACTGAGCAGCAGCGGATCTCCGCCCGTTAAAATAACCTCATTGATT
>CAYQEW010000184.1:0-3122 GCA_964416605.1 uncultured Bacteriovoracaceae bacterium
AAAATATTGAACTTGCAGAGAAAATAAATTTAAATGAAATAATAAAAAAACTTTCAACCTATAAAAACAAATCTATTGTTGAAATGATTTATGACAAAAATAAAAACCTAACAGTCATATTACTTAATCAAGATATTACATCTAGTATTTTTTTAGGAAATGGAATGTGGTTAGAAAAAGAATTAAAACTTCGATCAGTACTTGATTATTTAGATCGGGAAAATAAAATTCCAAATAAAATTAATATTGAGAATATTAATAAGGTAATTTTAAAATTCTAGACATTTATAAAATTTTTCACTTATACTAAAGTAAATAGGTATGGATAGCCTAAAAAACAGAGAAAGGATTCTCATATGGCAGAAAGAAATTTATTTGTCTCATTAGATGTGGGAACTACCAAAGTTTGCACTATTATTGGGGAAAAAACCGTTCGAGGAATTGAAATTCTTGGAATTGGATCACACCCAAGTCACGGTCTTAAAAAAGGCTCTGTTGTAAATATTGAAAAAACAGTCAGTTCTATAAGAGGCTCTATTGAAGAAGCTAAGCTTATGGCGGGCATTGATGATATTCACAGTGCAACCATTGGTATAGCAGGAAATCATATTTATTGTTTTAATAGTACCGGTGTTTCTTCTGTGCGCGGTACAGAAATAACAGAAGAAGATATTTCTCGCGCCATTGAATCTGCAAAAGCTGTTGTTATTCCTTCTGATAGGGAAATCCTTCATATTATTCCTCAAGAATACTGTGTTGATAATACAAGAGGTATATTTGATCCAATCGGAATGTGTGGAAAGCGCTTAGAAGTTCATGTTCACATTGTTACTGGACTAACTCCTCTTATTCATAATCTTGTAAAATGCGTTGAGTATGCTGGTTTAAAAACAAATAAAATTGTGCTTCAACCTCTAGCCTCTTCAAAATCAGTACTGACCATGGAAGAGATGGAGCTTGGTGTCGTACTCGTTGATATTGGTGGGGGAACAACCGATATTGCTGTTTGGAAAGATGGTAGTCTTATTCATTCTGAAATTATTCCAGTTGGTGGAAACCATTTCACACACGATCTCGCATCCCTTATGAAAATTCCACACAAAGAAGCGGAAAGAATAAAAATAAATCATGGACAAGTAATTTCTGAGGGAATAAATCCATCAGCGCAAGTTCAAGTTCAAGGCTTAACTGGATCAGTACCAAGAGAAGTTAAGCTACTTAATATTGCTCAAATTCTTGAAGCAAGAGCAGAAGAACTTTGTTTAACAATAAAAAATATTTTAAAAGAAAGAAATCTTGAAAAAAAGATTATTGGTGGAGTGGTGTTTACTGGCGGAGGCTCACTGCTAAAAGGCTTTGCAGAGCTTGCAGCCTATACATTAGAACAACCTACTAAAATTGGAATTCCAAAAAGCTTTGGAGGAATGTCCAATATTATGCAAAATCCACAATTTTCAACTGTTGTTGGATTGCTTCTTGAATCAGATGATTTTCTTGAAGGACCTGTAAGTGAAGAAGTAAAAGTTCAAAAAGAAAACGACTTAATGGGTAAGTTTGGAGCATCTTTTAAAAACGTATTTAAAGAAATTTTTTAATAAGTGAGGGTGTATGTTTACAATTGAAAATTCAATGAACAAAAATCATGGTGCAAAAATTAAAGTTATTGGAGTTGGCGGCGGTGGTTGCAACGCTGTAAACACAATGATTGAAGCTGGTCTAACGGGTGTTGAATACATTGTTGCAAATACAGATCTTCAAGCTCTTCATGCCAATCTTGCTCCTCATAAAATACAACTTGGTAAAGAACTAACAAAAGGGCTTGGAGCTGGAGCTAATCCTGAAATTGGGGAACAAGCTGCAATTGAAGCCAAAGAAGAAATAATTAATTTATTACAAGATGCTGATATGGTTTTTGTGACTGCTGGAATGGGCGGAGGAACTGGAACTGGAGCGGCTCCAATTATTGCACAAATAGCTAAAGAAATGGGAGCTCTTACTGTTGGAGTTGTTACTAAACCATTTCAATTTGAAGGGAAAAAAAGATCAAAACATGCAATGTTTGGATTAGAGTCATTGGAAGCTTGTGTTGACTCACTTATAACAATTCCAAATGAAAAACTTTTAGAACTTGCTGGTAGCAATTTATCTATTATTGATACATTTAAAAATGCTGATCAAGTTTTATTAAATGCCGTTCAAGGAATTAGTGATTTAATTAATAATGTTGGATTAGTTAATTCTGACTTTGCAGATGTTTGTACTGTTATGGCGAATAAAGGCCGCGCACTCATGGGAATGGCTACGGCAGAAGGTGAAGATCGTGCAATGACTGCTGCGAAAGCTGCTATCAATTCACCTCTTTTAGATAATGTTTCAATTAATGGATCAACAGGAATCATCGTTAATATTATGGCAAGTAGTTCTCTAACAACCCATGAAACAAATATTGCGATGAAATACATAATGGAATCTGCTGATGAAGAAGCTGAAATTATTTTTGGAACTGTTATTGATGAATCAATGGGTAATAAATTAAAAGTAACTGTTATTGCAACTGGATTAAATGATTATGAATATTCCACTCAATCAACAAAAAATATAGCTACTTCTTCAAAAGATGAAGTGGTTGTAGAAAATACTTTTGTACCACCAGTAACACATATTGAACCAGTGGAAGTAGCCCCTCTAGTCGTTCAAACAGAAGTAATTGTTCCTGAACCAGTCATGAGTAAACCTCAATTTCAATTCAATAAAGAGAAAGAAGCCCCTATTGCTCAAAATGACACTCGAGCGAATGCTCTGGCTAAAAAATTAAAACTGTTTATGAATTATGAAGATGATGAGTTTGATACTCCTAGCTTTAATCGAATTCATAACGATAAATCTTCTCAGATTTAATAGTTATTCTATTTATTCTGTGGAAAGTATAAGTTATAATGCGCATTGTAACTTATACTTATTCACAAAAAACATAAAAAGTGAATAAGTTCTTATTTTATAAATAAAAATCTATTTAAAAAAAATAAATTTTTTTAGTTCTTTAATAACTTTTATTTTTATCACTTTTTTACTTAGTAACTGTTAACAAAAAAAGATATAGGTAAATAATATTTGTTTATGCT
>CAYQEW010000185.1:0-3110 GCA_964416605.1 uncultured Bacteriovoracaceae bacterium
GAAGCTGATTTCAAGAAGAAATTCCTCAGACAAGAATCAAGTAAATTCTATGTTTTGATTGATAAATTGCCAGCATATAGTCTGTTTCATAAGAAACACAGCTATCATGTTGAAATTGAGAAGGATGCGTTACCCAGCCCTTGTAAGGTTGGCTAGCAGGTAATGATGCAATATTTTTGCTCAGGCATTTTGTGGGGGATTCTCAATTTACCCCAATAGGCTATGCCCATGTAACTGTCGCTGGTGTAAAGAAAAGTACCGTTTGTTAGACAAGAAAAACTGGCACAAAAAAGTGAAAGGGTTTATTAATTAGCTGTTTTATCGCATTTTAAGAGAATTAGAGGTGTCATTTTCGATGATTTTGTCTGCCTCTAGTTGCTTAATATACCATTCTGGCAACTCTGGCTCATTATCGTTGCTTGTAGGTGGGGTGGAGTTGGTTTCTTTTTCTTCGCTGGTCGAAGAAGGGGTGTTGGCGTTTTCGTTACCATCAGCAGAAGTAGAGGGAGGAGCTTGTGGTGCTATAGTGGCCTCTCCAGCCTGATCAGGTGATTTTTGTTGATCTAATTTTTTCTCTATCCCTAAAATATCGGTAACCAGCTTTCCATTCACTTTGTGATCTAAGTAACCGCGCTGTTGCAAACCTAGCGCAATTTTTTTACCTAGAAAGTCAGCGTCTGGACCAGAAGTCGAGTGCAAACTGACCTTATCAAGTATATTTTCAAAAGATTTAAAATACATTTCAATCATTAAATCAGCTAGCTTTTCATTTTTGCTAGGCTTTTCATACATCTTCAAGCCACCGGTTTCACTAGTAGAAATTTCTGGTTTTTTATCTGCGTTGATAATTTCAACCTTGTCTTGTGTATAAGAGACTAATAGACTAGGGTATTTTTTCATTAAATTGGTACCCCAGTCGGAACCAAGATGATGTGCGAGTTCTTCTTTTATGTTTATTGGTAGTAATCGGCGCTGTTTTGAATCATAACAAAAAGCTGTTAATAATGATTGCCTATCCTCCTCAGTCTTGATGAGGGTCTCTACTTGCTGTTTCTCGCTAATCAGATCGCAATATTTAGCGTAATCAGGACTGCCACAAATTCTAATTTTTTTCTTAATTTCATTAATCTCTAATTTAACGCGATCCATCTCTAAGAATTTTGCTTCTACTTCTTTTTGTAGTTTTTCAAATGAACCGATTGCATATTGAACGTTATATTGGTTGGTATTGGCCTGTAGTTTCTCTATTGCTGCTTTTTTTTCTTCCATACTATCTAAAATAGAAGCCATTCTTTGACATTTTTCATTCTTACTACTTTCAAGCATACTAAGTTGATTAATGCCTATTTGATCAAAAGCAGGGTTTTGTCTTTTAATTAAAGACAATCGCTGGTTGAGATCAGAAAGCTTATTCTTTTCAATTCGCAATTGTTCTATATTCATAAACGTATATTAACATGCCTATCATATAAAAGTTGTATACTATTTAGATAGAGTATGTGGTTATCGGATCAATTTTATTATTAATTAAGAGGATGGCTTATGTTTAGAAATGATGATGAAAAAAATGATGAGTCTATAGAGGAAGATGAGCTTATAAAAAGGGCTGCTGCTGTGCGTGAGGGCGTATTAAAAACAATTTCTGAAACAAAAGAAAAGCTTGATAGCTTGGTGCGTCAAGATAAGTCTACAGTTGCAACGTCATCCCAAAGTGGCTTATTTAGCTCAACTGCAAATAAAGCTAATGAAACAGTTGAGGAATCTCGTAAGCCCAAAAAAGGAAATGGTGGCTGCAACATTCTCTAAAACTTAGGCCAGTAACAAGATTGCTGGCCTGAAAATTAATTTCTTTAGCTGTAGTAGTTCCAACTTATAGAAATGTATGGGCATGCCTTATTTCTCGGTAGTAAAAAAACGTATCAATTGTCTTGTTGACTTATATTATTCTCTGCTTGCCGATACAATCGTTTATGTTCTTCCATAGCTTTTTTTGCAAAGCTTAGACCTTCTTGATACTGTTTGGCCATTTCGGGGTTTCCTTTTCCTTCACTCCAAAGTTGCCTATTTTTTTCAGCTTCTTTGGCCGTTTTTATGCCAGATTCATATGCTTTTAATATTTCAGCATCACTAGTTTTAAATTCAGTGGAACCTGAAAAGCATAGCTTTGGTGTTATCACAATAAAAATAAGAGCAAAAATAATTTTTTTTCATAGTTTATTCCAATAAAATTTAATACAAATATTCCTCTTATTGAAAGGGGAAATATACCAGCGATAAATCAATAATCCCTATTAAGTTGTTGCATGCTAGAAATAGAAACCTCAAATCAACGAACAGCAGTGAAGTTTATATAATTCCTAAAATCTTCGTGACTGTTTTTTCTTAAATCCACCGTTTCAGATAATTTTCTCTTATTTTATTGATCCAGAAATTTCTTCAAATCCTTTAATTTTTATAGGGCTTCTCTTGGGGAATTTTGCTGTAATTTCTAATTCTCCACCCATAGATTTAATATAAGATCTCAGGGTCGATATCAAAATGTCTGAACGTTTTTCCATGCGGGAAACAGCTTCTTGTTTGATGTGAAGCTTAGAGCTAACTTCTAATTGAGTCTTTGATAGAGCTTTTCTTAAATCTCTCAAAGTTAGCTCATTTTCAATCAGTTCTTTAGCACGCGATTTTATCTTAACTTGCCGTTTTTTTGGCAAGGATTTTAGCTTATCTTTTAAAGTAGTTGTCATGTCAGCCTCCTATTTAGATTTATCTAAATATTTATTGAATCTTTCATCAGCTTTTTTTATTAAATCTCTATAAAACTTAGATTGGCTTACCCCTGCTTTATCACCACCAACTAACAAAACGGCTTTCCTCTTAGGGTCAAAAGCAAAAGCAACCCGCCATTCTCCATTATTGGCACTAAAGCGCAATTCTTTCATATTTCGATATTTTGAACCGTTTAAAGTATCAACGCTCGGCCTACCTAATTGGGGTCCAAATTCTTCTAAAAGCTCCGCATGAGCTAATAACTGATCTTGAACTTCTTCATCAAAATCATTAAATTCTTCGTTAAAACTATCTTCAAATATCACGGTCCATTTCATTTATACAAT
>CAYQEW010000186.1:0-3095 GCA_964416605.1 uncultured Bacteriovoracaceae bacterium
TTGCGAGAAAGAAACCACAGAGAAGCTGGAATTTGAGTAGTATAAAAAAGCTGACCTGGAAGGGAAACAATGCAATCCACCAGATCGGCTTCAATCATTTTCTTTCTGATTTCACCCTCCGAGGATTGATTAGAGCTAAGACTTCCATTAGCAAGTACAATACCCGCAGTGCCATTGGGAGCCAGTTTAGAAATCATATGCGAAAGCCATGCATAATTTGCATTCCCTGCTGAAGGAACACCATACTTCCAACGAACATCATCTTTTAAATTCTCTGCTCCCCAATCGCTGATATTAAATGGAGGATTCGCCAGAATATAATCAACCTTTAAATCGCGGTGCTGATCATTATGAAAAGTATCTGCATTCATTTCGCCAAGATCACCTTCTAAGCCTCTAATGGCCAAATTCATTTTACATAATTTCCATGTTGTCGGATTAGACTCTTGCCCATACAAAGAGAGCTGTCCTTTCTTTCCGCCATGCGCTTCTAAAAATTTTTCTGATTGAACAAACATCCCACCTGAACCGCAGCAAGGATCATAAATTCTTCCCTTGAGAGGTTGAATCATTTCCACTAGCAATTTCACAATACAAGCAGGGGTATAAAACTGACCGCCGAGTTTTCCTTCCGCCGAAGCAAATTTGCCCAAAAAATATTCGTACACTCTGCCTAGTAAATCTTTTTGTTTACTCTCTTTATCCCCTAAAGCAATAGAAGAAATTAAATCGACCAACTCTCCTAACATGCGCTTATCTAAATCAGGTCTAGCGTAATCTTTTTGCAATACACCTTTAAGAGACTTATTCTCTTTTTCAATGGCATTCATGGCATCATCTATTAATTTGCCAATCTCAGGTTTTTTGGCATTATTCTTTATATTTTCCCAACGCGCATTCTTAGGCACCCAAAAAATATTTTTTTCTGCATAGGCATCTTTTTCTTCTTCAAAGCCATCACCTTCTGCCACTAACTCGTCGTAACGCTCAATAAACGAATCCGAAACATACTTTAAAAAGACTAAACCAAGTACCACATGCTTATAAACAGCGGCATCCATATGCGAACGCAGTTTATCGGCGGTTTGCCAAAGCTTCTCCTCAAAATTAATGGGAGCTGCTTCTTTTATTTTTTTCTCTTTTTTCATTTATATCCCTTGCTTTAAAAACAAGGCAACTATACCACCTCATAAAACTTTCAACAATAGTCAAAAAACATACTCTTTGATATTCCCAATTTTTAAGACTAAACTTCTCCCATGACCAAAACCCAAAAATACCTCACTCTCCTTCTCGAAGTTCTCGCCAGTCCCAAAACTCGCTTATCCGAAAAAAAACTACGAGAACATATTAAAGCGCCGAGAAGTTCTTATTATCGCTATCTCGCGGATCTCGTGACACTGCCCATTTATAAGAACAAGCCTCTTCTGGTGCGCTATGAAGAACAGGGAAAAACCTATTATACTCTCCATAAAAGCTACCTTAAAAATTTAGCGCAGGATCAGAAACACCAAGCGTTTCTCTTAAATGCCTATAGCAAAATCGCTTCACTGCTGAAAAACCCCATCATTGAAAATGAGCTACACAATCACAGCTCAACCGAGATCAAAAAAAAGTTTTATTTTATCACCGACACCAATCCCGAAGATCGGTATTTTGAAAACAATCAAATCAAAGAAACGATTATTGAAAGCCTTCTTTTAAACAAAAAATTGGCCATCACCTATCAAGGAAAAGAGTATGACTCTCTTCTTCCTCTTTCTTTAGTGGAACAAAAAAGATCGCTTTATCTTCTGGCAGGAAAAGGGAATACCCAAAAAGAAAATATCCGAACCTTTAAACTGATTCGCATTGAAAAAATTCAGATCCAAGAAGAAGTCTTTCAGTACCCAACGCGCTGGAACCCCGCCCATTATTTTGCGGGCAGCTCGGGCATTATCAGTGGAGCCACAATCAAAGCGCAGATCAAAGTTTTTGCTGTGTGCCGCAAAACATTTAAGGAAAAAATTATTTTGCATTCTAAACTTAAAGAACAGCACCCGGACTTTGATCGCTACGAGATACAGTTCACCAATAGCGAAGAGGCTCTCGCCACTCTCTTTGGCTACGCACAGGATATTGAGATCATCTCCCCTAAGGATTTAAAAGAAAGATTTATTCATAAAGCCCAGAAAGCGATTCTTCGAAACTCTTCGTCTCTATAAAACTCAATAATACCAATTACTTTCCTTAAAGATCGCGATTACAAGATATTTAGACACTATCTGGATAGTGTGATAAGACAAGTGATGGCACAATGGGAATTTGTAGATTGGCTTTTTTATTGGATTTTAGAAACTTCATTCTTTGAATTTGAATGGGATGAAGGCAATAAAACAAAGAATAAGACAAAGCATGGTTTAGAAGTAATTGAAATTGAAGAGGTTTTCCGGTCGGGTCAGAGTTATTAGTGCAAGAATTGCTCACAAAAGTGAGAGGAGGCAATATGAAGAAATCTTACGTAAAATCACGTAAAGAGTATGAAGAGGTTAATAATCTTGATGCGAAAAAAATTGTAGAGGCGATGAAGCGTTATAAAGAGTCGCCAAAAAAGCCTACGAGTGTAGCACTAGATGAGAGAACTATTCAGGAGTTAAAAACACTCGCAGAGATCAATGGTATACCTTATCAAGTTTTGATTCGAGTTTTTATTCTAGATGGATTAGAGAGGCTTAAGAAGGCTGCATAATACCATATATGGTATTGTTTCATTTTAAGATGCTAATTTTTCAGCAATATCTACATCTTTAGATAAAATCTCAAGTAGTCTTGAAGCTGCACCGTCAGGAGATCTTTGCCCTTGCTCCCAAGCTCGAACGGTTGCAGTCTTTACATTTAGAAGCGAAGCAAATACTGGTTGACTCATCTGAAATACTTCTTCTCTAAGTTTTTTTATTTTTGTGGTGGTCCATTTTGGAGCAGGTTTTGAAAGACGCCTAAAACTCTCACGCCCTTTAACTAGACCTCTTTCCACGTGAAGGAAAATCCGTGATTTATTATACGCAAAAAATCTTCCCGAATATGACAAAGTCGAATTTAATAAAAAAGCTGTTCTC
>CAYQEW010000187.1:0-3068 GCA_964416605.1 uncultured Bacteriovoracaceae bacterium
AGTTTGCAAAAAGAATAAAAGGATAAAGAACAATTGCTTCGACTTTGAGCTTTTGAGCAATAATATGATGGCTTTTGATAATGAGTTCCATGGTACTATTATAAATGAATACGATTTTTTATCTAGGAGAAAAAATGAAAATAACATTTTTAGGTGGTGCAGGAGGAGTAACAGGTTCCAAGACTCTTTTGGAAATAGGATCAGAGAAATATTTAGTGGATTATGGTTTATATCAGGGCTCTGCTGAGCACCGCGAACGTAATTGGATTCAATTACAAGGGGCAAGTAAAATAAGCGCATTATTTTTGACTCACGCTCATATCGATCATTCAGGACTTCTGCCAAGACTTTGGAGAGATGGTTTTAGAGGAGCCATTTATTGTTCAGAAGAAACCTATGAGTTGTGTAAAATTCTCCTCTCTGACTCGGCTAAAATTCATGAAGAAGATGCTTTCTATGCCAATAAAAAGAAATATTCTCGCCATAAGCCGGCCCTACCTCTTTACACTCAAGAAGAAGTAGATGGAGTAATGAAGTTATTTAAAAAAGTTGAGTTTGAAACAGTTCAAAAAATTTCAGAGAAAATTTCCATAGAGTTTTTTTGGGCAGGTCATATTTTAGGATCTAGTTCGATACGCATTTCTTTTAAAAATAATTTAGGTGAAAATAAATTCATCACATTTTCAGGCGATGTAGGACATAAAAGAAATATTCTTTTAAATCCACCTCATCTTTTACAAGAAACGAATTATCTTGTTTTAGAATCGACTTATGGAGCTAAACTTCATTCTCGGATTGAGCCTAAAGAAGTGATGGGTATTTATCTGAGTACTATTTTAAAACGTTCAGGCGTGGCGGTGCTTCCTTCTTTTTCTGTCGGGCGCACACAAGATGTGCTTTATCTAATTAAAAAATTAATGGATGAAAAAATAATACCAGAAGTTCCAGTCTTTCTAGATAGCCCGATGTCGAGTAAGACAAATAAAATTTTTAATGAAAATTTTAGAGATGGCCATGTCAAAGAAGAAATTCTGAAAAATAAAAATATTTACCCTGCAACCTTAAAAGAAATAGAATCGGTTATTGAGTCAAAAAGACTCAACGAACTGAGGGGGCCCTTTATCATTATTAGTGCCTCTGGAATGATTGATGGGGGGCGTGTTGTGCATCATGTGAAAAATGTAGTGACGGATCCTAAGAATGGAATCATTTTAGTGGGCTATCAACCAGAAGGAACGAAAGGGAGACTTCTTATAGATGGTGTTAAAATACTTCGATTGCACAAACAAGAGTTGCCCGTTGAAGCGAGTATTTTTCATATTAATTCACTTTCTGCGCACGCCGACTATCTCGATCTTCTTGATTGGCTTAAAGAATCTTCTATTAAGCCAGAGCTAGTTATTCTCAATCATGGCGAAGAATCAGGCTCAAAGCATTTGAAAGTTTTATTGGAATCAGAATGTAATTTTAAGACGACGGTGGCGCAATTTGGAGAGGAATTTAGTTTAGAATAGGGCATTTTTAAATTTCAATTGGTACCAGTGGCGAATTTTGAATCACTATCGTTAAAATAAACAGTTTTTGATTGCGACTATTTTGAATGAATTAGCAGAGAGCCTGAAAATATTTAGAAAATTTTATATAAGTGAGTGAAGATTAAAATTTATCATTTACCTTTTAGGATTGTGCGGAGAACTAGACTAAATCTCTAATTTTATATTTTCTTAGATCATCAATAAAGGCTTTGGAAGCATTCGATATCATAGATTTAAGTTTGCAACTTGAGCTTAGTGTACAGGTATTAGATTTTTCATTAAAGCATTCAACAATATCAAATTCCTCGATGACGCTTACGAGATCACCAACCGTTTTGTCCGCGTATTTTTTGTTAAATTCAATTCCTCCATTTGGACCTGATGTAGAGTTTATATATCCCAATTCCGATAGCTGATTTACTGCGACACTGAGATGATTTTTAGATATTTGATATGAGTTTGCAATATCCTGAATCTTAACTCGTTCGTCATTCTTTTGCAGAAAAATGAGTACTCTAAGGCAATAGTCAGTTTTTTTGGTTAATCGCATATAACACTTTACATTGATATTTTTAAAATGTATTGATATATAAAAAGTATATCAATTTATGGAGAACTAATGAAAAAGTATTGGTGGACACTAGTATTTGTCCTTGCTGGGACATTTACGATCTTGGGATTTTTTGGAAATGAAATTTATAAACAAGCTCCTCCAATATATTCGAGCTTACAGGGCTCAGATAAACGTATCATATACACTAAAAAAGATATTTTAGATGGTCAGGTCGTTTGGCAATCAATTGGAGGGCAACAAATAGGCTCGATTTGGGGGCACGGTGCATATCAAGCTCCCGATTGGACAGCAGATTGGTTGCATAGAGAATTAGTAGAATATCAAAGAATCCTCTCTGATTTGAAGTATGGAAATTCTTATGAAAATTTAACAGAAGATCAGAAGTCTTTAATAAAGAATTCGATGCTAAAGGATTATAGAGATTCAAAAGCAATTAACGATGTTGTGATTGTTTCAGATATCCGTTTAAATGCATACTTAGAGACAAAAAAATATTACATGTCTTTGTTCAGTAATAGTCCAGAGCTAAGAGACACTCGAAAAGCTTATGCTATTCATGAAGAAGTTCTTCCTTCGATTGAGAAAAGAGAAAAAATGATGGCTTTCTTTCACTGGTCGACCTGGGTAGCATCAGCGAATCGGCCCGGACTAAAGCATACTTATACTAACAATTGGCCGCATGAACCCTTAATCAATAATGTTCCAACAAGTGAAAATATTTTTTGGTCTGTCATTTCAATTGTTTTATTAGTTGCAGCGATTGGTTTCCTTGTCTGGTTTTATTCGTTCAAAAGAGAGGATGATGAAATTGTTAGTGAGAAACCACTTGAAGATCCATTAATGAACTTCCAAATTACTCCTTCGATGAAATCCCTTTGGAAATACTGGGGAGTTGTTATACTTTTGTTTATTCTTCAAATAGGCTTAGGAGGAATACTTGCTCACTACACTGTAGAGGG
>CAYQEW010000188.1:0-3055 GCA_964416605.1 uncultured Bacteriovoracaceae bacterium
GGCCTAGGGGAGGGAGGAAAGCCTACCCTACTAACTCACACCAAGTTATGCACGCTTAGGGCTTTTGCAACCCATCTATTCGCCTACCGCGGCGTATGGACACTTTGGAAGAGAGGCGGTTGGCAACACTTTTCCTTGGGAAAAATTAGATTTCTTAGATCAACAGAACATAAAACTCATGTCGAGAAATTTCCCTATTTCTAAGCATTATGTCGTTGAAAATCTTCTCACCGAATTAGGAGTAGGGGAAGCCCTTGTAACGGGCCTAGGGGAGGGAGGAAAGCCTACCCTACTAACTCACACCAAGTTATGCACGCCAAGCTCTCGCATGGATATACTTAACAATGATGAAATAGAAGTTATTTTAAAAAGTTCCTATCTTTATAAGAAATACAAAGATAGTCTTGATCCGGAATCTGCCTACGAAAAGCTTGCTCTCAAAATGCAGGAAGAACAAAAAGCTCAGCTTCAGCAACAAGAGGAATCAAAAGCTGAGTCCAAAAAAGATTCGGGAACATCGATGATGGGTTCCATTGTGAGTATCTTTGGCTCGGCGATTGTACGCAATATTGCGAGTAATGTGGCTCGCGAAGTCACTCGCGGACTGATGGGATCCTTAGGATTAAGTAAATCTCGCAGACGATAAAGACTGCGATTTTAATAAGGAGAGAAAATGAAAAAATTATTGATGAGTGCGCTTATTTTTTCTTGTTTTGGCTTAGCTTACGGCGAAGAAGATAAAAAAGAAGATCATTTCAAGGAAAGAAAAGAAAAAATGCTTAAACATTTAGACAATAAAATTAAAGCAACTGAGGCGCATCGAGATTGTGTTGCAAGCTCAAATAGTAAGGAAGAATTCAAAGGCTGCAAAAAGAAGTTAAAAGAAACCATTAAATCGATGAGAAAAGAAGCAAAAGAATAAATTTTAGGATTTATAAGTAATGCACGATAATGAATATTATCGTGCATTTTAGTCAAGTATTATTGTTCGATCTTATAGAGTTCTGTCATCTGTATCGGCTCTCCCGTAAATGACATTTTAGTTGTTTCCACTTTGGCTGGCACTTGATCATCAACATCTAAACATTCTCCAAAAGCCCAATCAAATCCAATCATCATTGAAGCCTGAGCCACACAATAAGCGCGCTCTGGGTTCACGATTCCTGGACTTGCGATCTTACTAGCAAGAAAATCTTTTTTATCGACGGTGCGAATAATAATATTCTTGATTTGTTCAGGAGTTAAAGACGGATTGAGGTCTTTTATTTTTGAAGCAACTCCAGCAACATAAGGTGATGCTTGGCTTGTTCCACTCACTTTTAGATACTCATCGCCTGGTATGGCAGAATTAATAATAACTCCAGGTGCAGCGACGTGAACATATCTGACACCAAAATTGGAGAAATTAGCAATAGATTTTTGTCCAAATGATGCTGCAATCGTGATTGAATTAGGAGCCACAATATTTGCTGGCGAAGTTCCAAATTCATCATTATTTAATCCATCGTTACCTGCAGCAAATACAAACAAAGTGTTCGGAGATCTTCTTGTCATTTCAGTAGCAAGTATCGCTACTTGATTAATGAAATATTTTGAATAAGTCTTTAAGCTCGCTTCATCTGCTTTTTTAAAGAAAATAATTGGGTAAATATACTTAATAATATTAGCAGCCTGATTATACCCGATTCCAAAAGAGCCATTGGCAATGTCTATTTTATTTTGAGCTAAATAATCGCCAATTTCGATAAAAAGCTTACTTTGTTGATTCGCAATTTGAGTGAGGATATTTTTCAAAAGCTTATCTCTAAAAGAAGAATCTTCAAGCGATTTAAAACTTATTGTTTTAACAAGTGACTTAATAAGTCCCAACTTAACTTTGGTTGGAATGAGTTTTAAGCCCATAATTTTAGCATTTTTATTATGGCTCGCAACAATTCCTGCGACGTGTGTTCCATGCACAAAATTGCCAAAAACTCCCATTTCTTCTGCAAATTTAGCATCTTCTCGTTTTGATTTGAGCCATGCTTTGTCTTCTTCAGTTATAGTTCCGAGGAACATTCTTGCTTGAATTTCAAAAACTTTATATGGATCTTTAGAAAAAGTTCCTAAAAAAGAATAATCAATTATTTCAGAATTATTATTCGCAAAATTCCAACCATAAATATCATCTTCATAACCATTATGATCTTGATCGCGATTATCAATAATATTATCGATGGGATTAATCCACATTTGGTTTTTTAAGGCTTTGTGTTTGTAATCAACTCCGGAGTCAATGATTGCGACATTGGAAGCCAAAAGCTTGGTTGTAATAAGTAACGTTAGTAGATATTTCATAGTATTTTCCTTCATTATTTCATGTAAAGATAAGGGTTAATATTTTGCATCATAATCGCATTGGCCATTTTTTGATTACCTTGCTCTAAGAAATGCGCATAAAGAGCTCCTTCGATATTGCCCTGGCCGCGATAAACTGAATCAAGAAATTTATTAATTCCAGATTTTACAAAAGAAGGGATTTTAGGCACAAAACTAAGACCAATTTGCGCTAGATAAACATAAAATCTCGTTCTAAAAACTTGATATGGCTTTGAGTAATTAAAAGCTGTCGCAAATTTTTGAGAAAACATATGTTGTGTTGCAAAAAGGTTCACGATATTTTTTTCACCCTTTTCATTAAATACTTCATGGAAAGCATAGTTCACACGCTCTCCAAGCTTGTAAGGAATTGCACCAAAGCGAAGTTGGTTATTGGCATTTCTCACTTGAGCATACAGTTGATCGTATCCATAAGTTCCCCAAGAAGCGGCAATAATTTTAGAAGCGTTAAAATCAAGAGGACTAATACGCGACTCATAAATAGAAGACATTATGTAATCTGCTTCTTCTTTTGTGATTCCAAGTTCTTTTTCAGTATAATTTTCCAGATAATACATCAACATATATTGATTAAAATCTCTTTGCTCGCGAATAAACTGCTCTGCTTTAACAACCACGTAAGAAAGAGTGTTGAGCATTGGTATATCAGTCATTCTTTTAGAAAGTTGCTCAAGGG
>CAYQEW010000189.1:0-3048 GCA_964416605.1 uncultured Bacteriovoracaceae bacterium
AGTCCATAAACAGTATCTGCTTTTAAATAAAATGAGGCATGTGGTAATTTTGAAACATCATTTGATGTTACTCGTTTTAAATTATCAGCAGCAAGCATCCCGCCAACTAAGCCGAATTCAAAACCAAAAACTTTTCCCGTACTAGACGCTCCTGAAACTGTTGTAGGATGAAAACTTGCTTGAAACTCTTTCATAATTAAATCAACATCATTACGAGTAAGATTTTTAATGTCTGAACTTGCAAAATTCGCAAAAGAAAATAAAAGAATGGATAAGACCAAAATTGATTTCATGTGTAACCCTCTCTAAAAGTTTTAACGATATTCTAAAATAAATTCATTAAATGTAAACGAATTAAATAGACTTAGAATGAAATGATTGCCCATCAAATCGCATAAGAACAGGTTTATCATCATATTTTGTGACTAAACCGACTGGACGTTTCCAAAAATAATGTAAATTTGTCAAAGTAGCTTGAGCAAACTCTCCATCCAGATCGACTCCGTCGTGACGATGATTGAGAAGAAGCTCAGCTCGATTATCAAAATTAGCATCAATCACTTCAATGAAGGGCTGACCGACATTCGTTAATTGGGTGAGCATTTTGCTTTTAATCGCTTCAAAATCTTTATGATCAACTTCAAATCTTTTATTTTTATGATTGTATTTATAAGTAAAAATTTGCTGTCTTTGACAAAATTCAGGCGTTAAATATTCATCAATAAAGGTTACATCATTACCACTCTTTCGAATCTCAAAAATTTTACTATCCCCTAAATTGAGTTTTAAATCCCAATTTTCATAATCTTTCATATCTTCACAATTTTGATAATCAAGTCCAAAACGCCCAGTATCCCATCGATACTTAATATCTCGGAATAGCTCTATTCCAATTTTATAAGGATTAATTTGTTTACGACTCATCGCCATCACTCCCGCGTGATGATCTGCAAAATCAATAACATCTTCAGGAGACATCGCTCTCTCGGTCATAATTTTTGAATGCCAATAACTTGCCCAGCCCTCATTCATAATTTTTGTCATACGCTGTGGCAGAAAATAATAAGCTTCTTCTCTCAAAATACCCAAAATATCTGCTTCCCACTCCTCAAGAGGAGCAAAGTCAGATAAAAATTTTAAAACATCTTTAATTGGTTTTTGAGAATTTTGTTCTATCTGATGGGAGCTGTCCGAAGAATTTTCTTTCAAGCCTATTTTTCCGATCTTACTGTTAATAAAAGACTGTAGAGATGAAGACAAGCGGCTAGTTGAATGATCATTCGAGGCTAGAATATCTTCTTTTTTTTCATCGCAATGATTCATAAAAAGATTATTCACATCAATAAGATTTTCAATAGAAAGTGCCTTATCGATAAAAGCTTCTACCTTGTCTCGGCCATAAAGAGACATATATCTTCGAACTTTTGTTCCATGGTTCGCCATAACATCCATCATTTTTCTATTTGTACCAGCAAACCAAGCATTATTTTTAAAAAAGTCGTTATGCCCATAAACGTGAGCCATAACCATTTTTTGATCAACTAAATTATTTCCCTTTAAAAGATAGGCATAACAAGGATTCGTGTTGATAACCATCTCATAGATTTTTTGTAATCCAAAAGAATATCCCTTAGAAAGTTGATCATAATCCATACCAAATTTCCAATGTGGATAGCGAGAAGGAAAACCTCCTTGAGCAGCAAGAATATTGATCGTATCATAATCACATAATTCAAAAATAGTTGGGAAAAAATCCAAGCCAAAATCTTTTGCGTAGCCCTCAATTTGAATTTGCCACTTTTTCAAATCACCACTAATCACCTGAGTTCTATCCATTGCTACTGACCTTTTCCAAGAAACTCTTTTATTGAGTCCAAGATCCCATCTTTGTTTTTTATTTTACTCAAAGTAACATCATCTGAGTTAAGTCCGTATTTAGCTTGAAGGTCTTTATAAAATTGTCCCGAACCATAGCGACTTTCAACCTGTCCATAACAAAACATATTCGACGAAGGAATTAAAAAATCATCCAGTAAGTGAAGACATTTTTTGGTATCGTCTGCCGACCAGTTATCTCCGTCGGAAAAATGAAATGGGTAAATATTCCATTCTGAAACAGGATAATCTTTTTCAATAATTGATTTACACAGCTCGTAAGCAGAAGAAATAAGGGTTCCCCCGCTCTCTCTTGTTTTAAAAAAAGTAGCCTCATCAACTTCTTTGGCTGTTGCATCGTGAATGATGTATCTCACATCAATATCTTTATACTGACTGCGAAGCCATAAATTAATCCAAAAACTTTCCGTGCGTACAATTTCTTTTTGCTCATCCCCCATCGATCCAGAAACATCCATCATATAAATAACAACCGCCGCATTTTCAAATTCAACTTTAACATCGCTGGATCTAAATCTAAGATCTTTGCGAATAGGTATTATATAAGGGTTTTGAGGATTATAAGTTCCAAGAGAAATTTGTCTTTTAAGCGATTCTTTATAGGTTCGTTTGACATGGCGCAAAGAATCTGGCCCAGTATTTCCAATACTTGTGTATTTATTTACTTGAGAAGAAATTTGCTTTTTACCCTTAGGCGTAATATTGGGAAGCTGTAGTTCTTCTGAAAGAATCTGAGCGAGTTCAGATAAAGACATCTCAACATCTAATTCTTTTTTTCCTTCATTTTCTCCAGCTTCTCCTTGCCCTGGAGTATTGCCTTCTCCCTGTCCATCAACAGGATCACCGCTTGATCCATCCCCCTGACCAGTGCCTCCCTCTGACTGCTGACCAAATTTAAAACGTGGAATCTCAATACTGGGCATAGGTATTTTAAAAGTATTGTTGCCTTTAGAAATAATTTGATCGCCCTGAGAAACGTACTTTCTTAGGTTATCCCTTACCTTACCCTTTACAATTTTTTTAAAACGACTATGGTCGCTTTTTATTGGATGATCCACAATTATCCCCTATGATTTTATTGAGTCACCTTTAGCAAAAATACTCGCCACAAAATTAAGTGCATCAGTTGCACAAATATCACAATAACCAAAG
>CAYQEW010000190.1:0-3045 GCA_964416605.1 uncultured Bacteriovoracaceae bacterium
GTTAAGAGAGCAGGGTTTTAATACCGTAGAGAATCTTTCAACCGTCATCCTTGAACCTAATGGTACCTTGAGTATTCTTAAAAAAGAAGAGAGCATCTATCCATGAGTGACTCGGTACTTTATATCGGAATTTTTATTGTCTATTTTGCCGCTCTTATTGGCATCAGTTTTTTGGTGAGTAAAAAAACGAGTGCTTCAGGGTATTTAACAGGAAACTATGACTCGATATGGTGGCTTATTACTCTTGGACTTATAGGAGATTCTCTTTCGGGGGTGACATATCTTTCTGTTCCCGCTGCAACTATTAAGACAAGTGCGTATTATTTTCAAGTGGTGCTGGGTTTTTTTGTGGGATACTGGATTATTGCTTTTGTTTTTTTGCCGCGCTTTTATCGTCAAAATTTTATTTCGATCTATGGATATTTGGGAGAGCGCTTAGGTAAAGAAGCGCAACGATGTGGCGCTTTTATTTTTCTTATCTCTCGCTCTTTTGGTGCGGCGACGAGGCTCTATTTATCGATTTTAGCTTTGCACCGAATTGTTTTTTATTCTTGGATATCCTTTGAGGGAGCCGTTCTCATTGCGATCTCTCTTATTTTTTTGTACACCGTGAGAGGAGGTATCAAAACCTTAGTATGGACGGATGCATTCCAGTCTCTTTTTCTTATATTAGGGGTGCTAAGCGTGCTCTATTTTTTATGGGATTCTTCTTTACTCAGCGCCAGCGAAATCTGGAGCAATGTTCATATTCTTGATACAGATGCTTTTTCCAAAAGTTTTTGGGGTAAACAATTTTTCGGAGGAATTGCGATTGCTCTGACGATGACGGGACTTGATCAAAATCTGATGCAAAAAAATTTAAGTTGCCGAACTCTGGGGGAAGCGAAACTCAATTTAATTCATTTTTCTTGGCTCATGCTTTTAGTGACTGCGATTATTCTTATCCAAGGTATTTACCTCGGCGATTTTTTGTTTTTCCATCCCATTCCCTCATCAATTAAAACAGATTTAATTTTGCCAACGGTGGTGATGGGGTATTGTTCTTTGAGTATCAAAATTTTTTTTTTATTAGGATTGTTGGCGGCATCATTTTCATCAGCAGATTCTGTGTTGCCTACGCTGACCACTTCTTTTCATTTTGATATCCTAGAGATGCCAATGACCAAGAAGTCCAAAAATAGCATCCATGGTTTTTTTGCCTTACTGCTCCTGGTGGGGATTTTGTTACTGCATCGTTATAGTACATCGGCAATGATTGAGATTATTTTACTGATCGCCTCCTATACTTATGGGCCCATGTTGGGGCTCTTTGCTTTTGCGTATACCCAAAAGAGTGAAATGCCGAAGGGATCAATTGTTGCCAGTTGCAGTTTAGCACCCTTGCTAACTTACATTATTGTGGCCACTGTTGAGAAGCACTCTCTCTATCACTTCGGCCAAGAAATACTGCTTATAAATAGTAGCATCACCTATGTGTTACTCTATATGGGTTATCGTTTGCAAGGAACCCAAAGACCCTCTTTGATGAGTCGAAAAAGAAAAGGAAAACTATTATGACTAAAGTAGCCGAACCTAAGCAAAAAACATTTTGTGCTTGTTGTCCTAAATGGGAAATCAAAAGACCAGAACAATGCTCCAATACAAAAGTTCTTAAGGGAAAGAAATATTATTTTTGCACTAAAAGATGCAAAGAGAGATTTGAAAAGTCTCCAGAGAAGTTTGTTTAAAATTTTTTTTAAACAAAAGAAAAAGTAGAGATAACATGGAGAGAGTCAATGAATCATTCGTTTAATAAAAAGATGCCGATTCTTTTTATTGGTCATGGCTCACCGATGAATGCGATCGATGAAAAGAAATCGGTGTTTCTTCATTTTTAACTATCAAACCGATCTAAAGATTGCTAAACATAGCTTCAACGATAAAGTTCTCATTTAAGACTAGGATACCTCGCAAAATGGAACATTCTTCAATTTTTTCAAAATATACAATTGAAAAGTCTTTAAACGAACTGAACTCAGACCAATACCAAGGTCTCAGCTCAAAGGAAGCAGTTACGAGACTCAATGCAAATGGTCCCAATCGTCTGACTTTAAAGCAAAAAACCAAAAAACTTGAGATATTCATTCGTCAGCTTAAAAGCGTTATCGTTTTATTACTTTTTTTAGCAGGTACAGTTTCATTTCTGATGGGCCATTTAATTGAAGGTTTTGCAGTTCTCTTAGTTTTGTTAGCCAATACGACAATAGGATTCATGACTGAGTTAAAGGCTATTCGTTCAATGGAAGCTATCAAAAAAATGGGTAAAACTTTAACCAAAGTTTTAAGAGATGGAGTCACTAAAGTTGTTAATGCAAGTGAAATTGTTCCAGGAGATATCATACTTTTTGAAGCTGGTGATATTATTTCGGCGGACCTTAGATTAATTGAAGCATCAAAAATAACTTCGGATGAATCTATTTTAACAGGTGAGTCCATGCCTGCGGATAAAAATACGGACTGTATACCAGAAGATAAAATACTTGCAGAAAGAATAAATATACTTTTTCGAGGAACTTCCATTACACGAGGCTCTGGAAAAGGCGTTGTTATTTCAACTGGCATGCAAACAGAAGTAGGAAAAATTGTAAAAATCACTCAAGAATCCAGCGATGACCTAACTCCTCTTGAGATAAGACTTGATCAATTAGGTAAACAGCTCGTTTGGGTCTCCCTTTTGATCGCCATCATTGTTGCAGGCGCAGGCATTCTCTCAGGCAAAGATATCGCATTGATGATCGAGACCGCAATTGCTCTCGCTATCGCAACAATCCCCGAAGGCCTTCCGATTGTAGCAACTTTAGCACTTGCTAAAGGCATGTGGAGAATGGCAAAAAAAAATGCACTGATAAACAAGCTCTCTGCCGTGGAAACTCTTGGGGCGGTATCTGTCATCTTTACAGATAAAACCGGAACTCTTACCGAAAATAAAATGACGGTACGCTCATATCAAAGCGCTAATGAGTCTTTTGATATGTCCCAAAAACAGTTTTCTTTAAATCAAAATCT
>CAYQEW010000191.1:0-3032 GCA_964416605.1 uncultured Bacteriovoracaceae bacterium
AAAAATGAAAAAATTAATTTTTCTTTACGCTTTATTGCTCATTGTTACTGCCCCGGCGCCATCCAGAATTTAGATGTGTACTTCCAATCACCGGTCATCTTAGCCATTCCTTTTTGAATATCACCGGGAGTCATTGCATCCATCCATTTTTTCATGGCATCCTGATCTTGCGCTTTTAATCCTGTTGCTACAAAAGAAATTAACACAAGAAAAGAAAGTAGATAAGTAATTTTTTTCATATTATTGTTAAATTTTAATTTTAAGAATTGTACTCAAAATTAATTAAAATTTTTTTAAATAAAAATTAACTGTGTAAATATTTCATGTTCGTCGGAAAAATGTCGGATTTTGAAAACTAAGTATTGTTTTTTCAATTTGACTGTCTCGGATTTTCAGGCATTTGGCAGATAAAATTCGACACAACTCTTTAATTAATTTTTTGAACGGTGAAGAATTCAGTTATCTCGCAAACAAAACTATTAATTCTATTTGAGTTTTGTTTATATATGAATTCATATTCAGGTTTAGAAAATATGAATTTTATTTTTATTTAAAAAGTACGCGCTGCCTATTCCTACATATAGGGAGATCTTTTTAAATAAGGAACACTTATAAGCCTTGTGAAACGGCTTAAAAGATAATAAATAAATATTAAATCCTTATCAAAAATTTTATTGCGTATTATGCATAAAAATTGATATATTTGTAATGTAACAACAATAAAAAGGGGGTTCTTAAAGCAGTGAATTCAATTTGTCCCCGATGTAAAGTGAACTCACGTTTTAGGAGAATGAAGTCTGACCGATTCCTTGATAAAATTCTTGGCATTTTAAGAATTAAAATCTACGAATGTACTAGCTGCTATAGATTATTCTATTGCTTCGCCGGTAAAGTTCTCCGTAAAGTGAGTTGATTACCCGATAGTTATTCTTTAGTAAGTACGGTATATTACTCTTATTAAACTTCTTTGCCAAGACGGTAAAGTTTAATAAGTTCATTTTTTTTGTAATAAATCTTCCTTACATTGTTTTTATTGATTTGTTTTAATTCACCAAAAAAAATCCCAGAATGCTTACAAAACATTTAGGGCTACGACTGTTGTATGCTGCAGCCGGTGCCTCTGTTTTTATAGTTGCTCTTCCTCCTAAGTACAATTTAAACCATATTATATTAGTACCTTTTATTATAGTACTTCTAAGTGTTATACATGCCAGTTTTCTTGTAATACAATATCACACGGCAGTAAATCCCAAAACCACATTTTATGAATTTTATCTCGAAAAATACTCAAACTCTTTCAGATTTTTGAAAAATTTTCCGGGAGATTTCATCCTACGCTTTACTATTATTAATCTGTTCTATTTTCTTTTTTTCAGATATGTAGTAACATTGATAAATTTTATTACCAATCCCGTTTAAAATAAAAAGTAATATTTAAATTTCTTACTAATCTCTGAATTAAAATGAGGATTCTTTATTTTTAATTCAATTTTATAAGATTTTTATTTATTCACACTAATATTGTAGGTACCTTATAATCGACTAACCAAAATTGTATCAGGAAGAGGTCTTTTGAAAAAATTTTACATGTCGATCTTCAGTAACAGAAAAATTTAGCAATTTTGGTCGTAGCTTATTCTTCGAACTCCCAAAGTTTTTTTCCTGAGTTCAGGTCAAATGCCATTGCCCCTTCAGGTTTATAAATAAATACAACGGTATTTCCTGAACGCTGCACCGACATTTTATCCTTCATAAAAAATATTACACTGAAGGCATCGCTTTCTTTTACTTTTATCTCGTCAAATAATTCCGATTGCGGAATCGTCCATAACTCTTTTCCGTCTTTATTAATACATGTTAACATTCTATTGGCCGTCTTGCCTATATTATCCTGATGTATTACAACGGCTATTTCATCATCGAAGTATAATAACTCACTTTCAAGAAATGCTTTGCCCGGAGCGATAAGTTCTGCCGTCATATCCTTGTAGCTGCTGCTTCCCTTATACTCAAAAATATTCTGTCCACGAAGACTGGAGAAATACAATTGTGATGCCGGTCCGGTAATGTAATATAAAACCTTCCTTGATGTTGAGTTTTTCTCTGCCTCAAGTGTAAATATGTTTACAGTTTTTTCGTGTTCTTTATAGTACTTTGTCATTGCCGGGTAATCATCGAAGAACATCTCATCCGTAACCGAATAAATCACCTCTTTGCCGTCTTTAGCTGTAAGAGTCATACGAACAGGCTTATTTCTTTCCACAGAAAGTTTTTCAAGCCCTGCAGATAATTCAGGGTTTTGCGCGCAGAAGTTTTGAGTATTCATAATTTCTTCAAATGTATCAGGATTGTAAATATTTATAAATGGCGGAGCGTTTATGCTTGGCGTTATAACCCAGATCTTTCCATTCATGAATAACATCTCGGGTGATGCAGGAAGGTAATCTAAATCAGTGTAATTACCTTTAAGAACTTTTTCAGAGGCAGGGTCATAAACATAAGAATAGGTTTTTTCGAAAAGCCCTTCCCGTCCTATTGAATAGCTGCCGCCTGACTTTCTTTCCATTATATAGCTGAATGAACCGTCCGTCTGAATCCATAACTTATCTTTGCCTTCCTTCGATGGAAATATTACGAGATTCTGAAAGCTTCCCCGTATCCATGTGGGGAACAAAGAAGGAAATAAAAGCTGATAAGCTAAAAAATAGCCCAGTATAACAAGTAAAACGATGGGTATAAAGGAACATCCGCAGCCGACTTTTTTATTTATAGTTTTTTTTGTTTCGGCAGGCGTAATTGTGCGAGTGGAATAACTAAACTCATTATCCATACTTTGGGGTTATAATTAAAAATTTATTGTAAGTTTATGCTGCTGAAAAATAATTTTACCCTTCATATTCCCATAGCTTTTTTCCGTCAGCAAGCTGAAAACCAATTGCCCCGACAGGCTTATAAATAAATATTACGACATTTCCCGCTCTCTGCGCATCAAGCTGCGTTCTTAAAAAGAACATTTCAGTTCTTGAGTCATC
>CAYQEW010000192.1:0-3029 GCA_964416605.1 uncultured Bacteriovoracaceae bacterium
GAGGCTTTGATTCTCCTGAAAAAATGAGTCTTGATCTTTCCCTAAATCAAGAGGCGCGCTCAGGAGAGACGCCTTTTGCTGGTCAAAAAATACCCAGTTTTGAAGCGGGGATTGTCAGTGCCCAAAATGTTTTAGACGCGCCCAAAGTAAAAGAAACGACGATCCTTTATCGCAAAAATTTACAACCAGTCGAATATGTTATGGCAGAACTAGCAGGAGAAGAAGAAGCTCCCGTGTATGGTATTTTTAAATTAGAGCCGCAGATTCCTTATAAAACGCAAACCGCCGAAGTGCCTTGGGATTCGCGAGACACCACGGTTAAATGGGACGGTGAGTGGTTTATTACTTATGAAGTTTTTCGCGATCTCGGTGCCGCCTTTGCTGCGGTCATGGTGCTTATTTATATTCTTGTGGTGGGATGGTTTAGAAGCTTTATTGTTCCTCTTGTGATTATGGCACCGATTCCTATTTCACTCATTGGGATTATTCCGGGCCATTATTTAACGGGAGCCTATTTTACAGCGACCTCTATGATTGGCTTTATTGCTGGCGCTGGTATTATTGTGCGCAACTCTATTATTCTTGTTGATTTTATCGAGCATCAGATTCAAAATGGCATGGCGCTAAAAGAAGCGGTTATTAGTGCGGGGGTATTGCGTTTTCGTCCTATGCTCCTTACCGCTGCCGCCGTTGTGGTAGGAAGTATGGTGATGCTCTTTGATCCGATCTTTCAGGGGCTCGCAGTCAGTCTTATTTTTGGCGAAGTCGCGGCAACAATTCTCAGTCGTTTTGCGGTGCCAGTTTTTTATTATTGGCTGATTGGCAGAAAACGATTTGCAGAACTCAGTCAAGTCAGTGACAAAGAAGATATGTGGGGAAGCGATAATGAAAATTGAGAAGATGAAAGCAAAATGCTCTGATGTTTTAACGATTGTTAAGGCTTTGTCGCATCCTCAACGATTGATGATTATGTGTTATCTTGCAGAGGGCGAAAAAAATGTCAGTGAAATACAAGCTCTGTGCGAGATTTCTCAATCTCAAATTTCGCAGTTTTTAAATCGTATGCAACGAGAAAAACTTCTCAAAATACGCAAAGAAGGAAATTTTGTTTTTTATAGTATTGCCGATAAAAAAGTAATGAAGCTAATCAAGTCGATGCAAAATATTTTTTGTGATTAAAGCCCGCCGTAATTCTTGACATCTTTTCTTATGCTAGGTAAAACTGCAACTAACTTGCATTTTTACCTAGAGGTATTCGTGAATTCATTTATTCTTTTTTTTATTCTCTTTCCTTTTTTTCTTTATGCAGAGGATCAGCCTTACACCTTGCATGAGTTGACCGTTTGGGGCAAGAATACCAATAATTTACTCGACTTCGTGCCAGCAGTTTCCACTCTTAAAGGAAAAAATTTTACTCAAAAAAAACAAACCAGCTTGGGAGATACCCTGCAAAATGAGTTAGGGGTTTCAAGCACTGGATTTGGGCCTAACGCCAGTCGTCCTGTTATTCGCGGACTCGATGGAGATCGAATTAAAGTACTCCAAAATGGATTAGGTACCATCGATGCTTCCTCACAAAGTGTGGATCACGCGATTTCTGCTGACACCTTGACGATGGATCAAATTGAAATCGTGCGTGGCCCCATGACTTTGCTCTATGGTTCATCGGCAGTTGGAGGAATTGTTAACTTAGTGACAAATCGTATTCATTCTTCTTTTCATCAAGGAAGTGAGACACAACTTCTTTCTCAATATGAGAGTGTCACTCATGGACTCAGTAATTCTTTTAAGTTTGATTTTGGTGTGAAAAATTGGATGTTTCATGTTGATGGTTCGACTCGAAATTTGCAGAATATGAACACTCCAATTGGTGAATTAAAAAATAGCACCAATCGTCAAGATAGTTTAGGCTTTGGAGTGTCGCGTATTTTTGAAAGAGGTTATCTTGGTTTATCTTATAATCATTTCAATACTTTTTACGGAGTAGTGGCTGAAGAAGAAGTTAAAATTAAAATGAAACAAAATAGATTCGATTTGCAAACAGAGTGGCGTTTAGATGATGCAATATTTAGTAAAGTTAAATTCAAAACGGCGCAATCATCCTACGATCATAATGAATTAGAAGGAAATATTGTTGGAACAGTTTTCACCAATAAAGGCAATGAGACAAGACTAGAGGCTCTTAATGAAGGAAAAAATATAAAAGGAGTGACGGGCTTACAAACTCAGATATTTCATTTTGCCGCTTTAGGAGATGAAGCTTTCTTGCCGGAAATAAAGAATCAGCAAGTCGCACTTTTTAGTTACCAAGAACTTCATTATTCTCAAAATGCTTTTCGTTTGGCGACCCGTCTAGAAGATACTGATATTCAAAAAGTGAATGGTTCTAAAAAAAGTTTCACCAGTTTAAGTGGATCACTTGGGCATCAATATGATTTTGATTCTAATCACTCTTTGACAACGGGATTTTCTTATAATGAGAGAACACCTAATTTTCAAGAACTTTATGCCAGTGGCCCTCATCTCGCCACTGGAACCTATGAGCAGGGAAGTGAGTCGTTAACAAAAGAAAAATCCTATGCTTTAGAGATGAGCTATAAGGCAAATTCAAAGCGCAATGATTTTATCTTTAATGTCTATACTCAAAAATTTCGTGATTATATTGCTCTCAATCCTTCAGGGACTCTCGATACCGTTAGTGGGCTTCCTCTTTTTTATTATGGTCAAGTGAATGCTTTATTTTATGGCTTTGAATTGGAAAATAAATTGAGATTAATAAACATTGGAAATGGCCGCTTGAGTTTAAAAAATACATTTGATTTTGTGCGTGCCAAAGATACACACAATGATGTGAACCTTCCGCGCATTAGTCCCCCAAGGTTAGGAGCAACTCTCGAATTCTCTCAAGGAAAATCCGTTGCCGATATCGGTGCCACTTATGTTTTTAAACAAACCGTTCTCGCTCCTAATGAAACGCAAACGGCTGCCTATTTTCTGACCAATTTTAACTATAGCTTTAAACTAAACTC
>CAYQEW010000193.1:0-3009 GCA_964416605.1 uncultured Bacteriovoracaceae bacterium
ATTTTTTAAACAGGTGGATAAATTTTAGGCAGCGCAGGGTCTCATGTGAGCATTCGGGCATATGGCAGGCTGGCTTAAGTAAGAAGGCCTCAGCATTTTCCAGAGTCCTGTTTCCATTTTACTTTTGCCTGTGTTTAATGTTTTTGTTTGGTGTTTAATGTTTGTGAGAGATTCCAGAGCAGCCCTTAAAAAGAACTGCTCGTCATTACAGACTAAAAAAGTTGTTTTAAAACGTAAGGTAAAATACCGTCATTGAAATAGAAATCAAGCTCGCTTGCGGTATCAATTCTGGTTTGTAATTTCACACTTACTTTTTCACCATTTTGACGTGTAAATTCTGCCGTGATTATATCCTGCGCCTTTAAATCAGCAAGACCGCGAATAGTCCATTTTTCAGTGCCATCAAGTCCTAGGGTAAGTCTTGACTCACCTTGCGTAAATTCCAGAGGAAGTACTCCCATGCCAATTAAGTTCGAGCGGTGAATTCTCTCAAAAGACTCAGTGATAACCGCACGCACGCCAAGTAAACGCGTACCTTTGGCAGCCCAATCTCGAGAGGAGCCCGTTCCATATTCCTTACCTGCAACAATAACCAGTGCTGCATTCGTTTGCGCGTATTTCATGGCAGCATCATAAATAGGCATCACTTCACCTGTCGGATAAAATTTTGCCATCCCTCCTTCAATGCCAGGAATCGCTTCGTTTTTAATACGAATATTGGCAAAGGTTCCACGCATCATGACCTCATGATTTCCGCGACGAGCTCCATAAGAATTAAAATCATAGGTTGCTACATTTTTAGACTGTAAAAAAGCACCTGCGGGTGAATCTTTTTTAATTGAGCCCGCTGGAGAAATATGATCTGTGGTTACCGAATCGCCAAACTGAGCCAATACAAAAGCTTCTTCGATATCTTTTATTTTAGCACTGACGTCATTTTTAAAATGAGTGAAGTAAGGTGGATTTTGTACATACGTGCTCTCACTATTCCAAGTGAAAGTTTCAGATTCCACTAGAGGAATTGCCTGCCACATTGCATCGCCTTTAAACACTTGAGCATAGCGCTCTTTAAACATTTTTGAAGTGAGAGACTCTGCCATTGCTTTTTTTATTTCAGCATTTGTAGGCCAAATATCTTTTAAGTAAACGGCAGCTCCTTTTTCATCATAGCCGATAGGATCCTTCGCAAAATCATGTGTCATTGTCCCTGTCAGAGCGTATGCGACAACCAAAGGAGGAGACGCCAGATAGTTCGCTTTTACATCTGGACTTATTCTTCCCTCAAAATTTCTATTTCCAGAAAGAACAGAGGTCGCCAAAATATTATTTGTTTTAATCGATTCCGAAATATTTTCATTTAAAGGACCTGAGTTTCCAATGCACGTTGTACAACCGTATCCCACGGTATTAAATCCAAGAGTATCTAAATCTTTTTGAACATTAGCGCTCAAAAGATAATCTGAAACAACTTGTGATCCTGGTGCAAGTGATGTTTTAACCCAAGGCTTCACCTTTAAATTTCGAGCAACTGCTTTTTGCGCAAGTAAGCCTGCCGCAAGCATTACCGAAGGGTTTGAAGTATTGGTACAACTTGTAATCGCCGCAATGACAACATTCCCGTGCTGAAGCTTAAAATCTTCATTCTTCACCGCAAAAGTGGTGCTCACTTCTTCTTTTGTTAAATTAAAAGCAGCAAGGGTCTTCCCAAAAAATTCTTGAGAAGAATGATTAAGGAGGATTCTATCTTGTGGTCTTTTGGGCCCTGAAATAGCGGGCACGACGGTTGAAAGATCAAGACTCAAAGTATCAGTAAAAATAATATCTCCACCATTATGGCTTGCCCAAAGACCTTGCTTCTTCGCATACGCTTCAACTAATGCAACACGATCTTCATCTCTTCCTGTAAACCTTAAATAATCAATTGTTTCAGAATCGATAGGAAAAAAGCCACAAGTTGCTCCGTACTCAGGAGCCATATTAGCAAGAGTTGCTCTGTCAGCAAGAGTTAATTCATTTAAGCCAGTACCATAAAACTCAACAAACTTTCCAACCACACCTTTTTTGCGAAGCATTTCAACGACAACTAAAACTAAATCTGTTGCCGTTGTTCCTTCTGGCATTTTGCCATCTAATTTAAATCCAATAACTTCTGGAATAAGCATCGTAACGGCTTGTCCAAGCATGGCCGCTTCCGCTTCAATCCCGCCAACTCCCCATCCGAGAACCGACAACCCGTTGATCATCGTTGTATGAGAATCAGTTCCAACAACGGTATCACAATAAGCCAAATCGAATTTGTCTGTTTTTTTAGTCCAAACAACTTGAGCTAAATTTTCTAAATTCACTTGATGACAAATACCTGTTCCTGGAGGAACAACTCTAAAATTATTAAAAGCAGCTTGCCCCCACTTTAAAAATTTATAACGCTCATTATTGCGTTCATACTCGATATTCACATTTTCTTTAAAAGAAGAAGATGTTCCAAATTTTTCAACAGAGACAGAGTGGTCTATCACTAAATCAACGGGCACGAGAGGATTAATTTTTTTAGTATCGCCACCTAAATTTTTCATGGCATCTCGCATAGCCGCTAAATCGACAACTGCCGGAACACCTGTAAAATCTTGCATCAACACTCTTGCAGGATGAAAATTTATTTCAGAACTAGACTTCCGATTTTTAAGCCAATCAGC
This sequence comes from uncultured Bacteriovoracaceae bacterium, assembly GCA_964416605.1. GTDB lineage: Bacteria > Bdellovibrionota > Bacteriovoracia > Bacteriovoracales > Bacteriovoracaceae > CAYQEW01. The sequence goes on from CAYQEW010000193.1 coordinate 2,694, forward strand.
GAAAGAAAGAATATCGTTTTTAGTCACAACCTTGCCATCTTCATTGCGCAAAAGATTTTCCAGAAGCACTTTTAAACTATTTGGGAGTTTTTCCACTTCGATACCAAAATTCTTCATCACGGTGATATCAAAATATTGATAAGATTTTTCATTAACTTTTAGCTCTTTCAGAGCACCAAATGAATTGTTCATAGCAAACTCCTTAATAAATTTGCTATGAACCTACCACAAAAGATATGATTAAAACAGAGAGAGAAATTAAGGTTTAGCCCCAAAAAACTTAACTGGAATCATCACGGAATGAGATAAACTCCCT
>CAYQEW010000194.1:0-2918 GCA_964416605.1 uncultured Bacteriovoracaceae bacterium
AAAAAATTAAAACTGCTTTAGCAGCTTACGTTCCTTTTTCAGAAAGATTCGGAGCAAACCTAGAGTTTATTCGTTTTTGGACAATGCCTCTTGGCACAATTCAAAACCCTAATGAACTTTATGCTGGTTTAAGATTTCAAGCGACACGCGCGATTTCTCTTTTTGGAGGGGCTGCTTTTGGAAGTTTTGATAACGTTGATGGAAACAATTATCGCATTGTGGGAGGTTTAAAGGTGATCAATCCAAGAAAACCAGCAGTGGTTGCTCCGCCAGAAACCATCAGCTCTCTTGATGACTATATGACAACAAATTATATGGTGCCAGTGAATGCCATGGTAACAGATAACGATAACGTTATAGGCTTACCAAGTCTTCGCATTGTACAAATGAGTCATCCGAATGACACTCGTTGTGAAATATTAGGAAATCCTCCTTATATTCGCTTCACTCCACTTGAAAATTTTGTAGGAAAAGCAACCTGTCGTTATGAAGTTTGCTCTGCGACAAAAATCTGTTCTCAATCGGATTTAGTGGTTGAAGTCGTTAAACCTGCTCCAGAAGCTCCTCCAGTTGTTGCCGCTGAACCGTACGGTGATTTAACTTGGAATAAGAGTATTTATTTCTGTAATGACTGTCACAATATCGATTCAAGATCGCACCGCGTTCTCGATGAACTTATTGAGTACCTAAAAATTAAAGGTAAAAAAATTAATAAAATTGTTATAGAAGGACATACTTCTCTTCGCGCAACTGCTCAGTATAACTTAGAGCTTTCAAAGAAAAGATGTAAAAATACTTATGCTGAACTTTTAAAAAGAGGGGTTAATCCGAATCTTCTTGAAATGGTGGCGTACGGTGAAAATCGTCCAGAAATTCCAACGATTGATGGACAAACGAAACATCCAACAAATAGAAGGGTTGAGTTTAGAATTTACGAAAAATAATTTTTAGATTATAATTGCTTTGACTGAAGGGCTCACTCAATGTGAGCCCTTTTTTTATCACAAAATGTGGGCTCGTAGCTCAGTTGGGAGAGCGCTTCGCTGGCAGCGAAGAGGTCGTCAGTTCGATCCTGATCGAGTCCACCATCTACAAAAAGCAGTACGTTACAAAAATGAAATCATTGTCACCTTATTTATTATAAGTATTGCTAGGTCATCTAAATGAGTTGCATCTTCTTATTGATATCAGAAGGATAAAATATGCGATTTTCCATCGAAACAATTGAGGCAATGATTTACAATATGAGAGGACAAAGAGTTATGCTTGATAGTGATCTGGCAAAGCTTTACGGAGTAGAGACAAAAGCGCTTAATCAAGCTGTAAAGAGAAATCTGAAACGTTTCCCAAATGACTTTATCTTTCAACTAACCTCAGAGGAATACCAATTTTTGAAGTCACAATTTGTGACTTCAAAAATTGGTAGCGGTGGAAAGCAGAAACAACCTTTTGTTTTTACGGAAAATGGAGTGGCAATGTTATCAGGAGTTCTAAAAAGCGAGAGGGCCATTAATGTCAATATATCTATAATGCGAACATTTACGAAACTCAGAAGCTTCCTATCCATGGAATCCTCTATTAAAGATGATCTGAGCCAACTCAAAAAAGATACAAACTATCTTTTTAAAATTGTTTTTGAAAGGCTTGATGATTTAGAAGATCACTTACCTGAACATCCAAAAGATCGAAGAAAAATAGGATTAAAATAAAACTCGAAGCCCTAGAATGGTTGACTATTATTGCTTAGTTGGCATATCTTCTTGATGATATGATCATAGATCACCCGAAAAATGTGACATGAACGAAATTTATGCCATGGACTTTCTTTAGATGAGTATCTTTTAATCCTACAAAAAAATAATGCGTTAAAATTATTGTTTTAAAGAATTTTGGAAATAGGACATTTTCCTTTGCTTTTTTGACGACCGAGTAAAAAACTTTTCACTAATATTTTGGCAAAAACTTGAATCTGATAAAACCCTTCTTTTAAAGAAGTCTTATGATCATTATCCCGTCCACTATAATATGCCCCTCTGATAATTGAATATTTTTTAAGGGAAAATCGGTCAGCAAAGTCATGAGTAACTGTGTCATGAGCTCCATCGCAATAGGCTTACCAACGCACATCCTAGGTCCTACCGCAAAAGGAATTGAGTGATAGGGATTTTCACTGGCAAGAACTTGCCATCTATTAGGATCAAAATTCTGATCTTGTTTGAATTGATCGAGTAAAATAAAAAAATGGGTTCCGGCAAAATATTTTTTTCCTTCAAAAACAGTATCTTTTTGTATTTCACGCTCCAAGATAGGAAAAGGATGTTTTAATCTGATCGCCTCAAGAATAATTCCTTCCAAATACTTTCGATCCTGAGCCTGTGCTGATTTTTTCGCTTGATTATAAAGGCTTTCGCTCTGATCAAGAAAAGAAAAAACGGCTACAAAAATATCACTCGTATTAATTTGAGGAGATAGGAGAAAAGGTTGAGCAAAAAGTGAAAGCCAAGAAGATGGATCATTCTTATAAGATTCAAGCCCGTCTTTAAAGGAAGAATCCGCAACAATCTGCGTTAAGCGTTGCCAAAATTTTTCCTTGATCTCTTGATTGGCTTTTCCTTTTACGGCAATTTCTTTACGCCATTCAAGCGAAGCCTGATAAAAAAGAATTTCATCATCCCTTGGTATTTCTTTATCAAAGAGAAAATTAAAAAGGACGCGAAGAACTAATTGAGAAAAAATAGGAGACGTTATAATCTCTTCTTTTAATAATCGTGCCGTTTCTTTTTCTATAATTGGCTTTAAACGCTCTCGCCAATTAAGGCTATTCATCATTTGCGTAAAATCACTCGCCAGTTGTTTCCAAAGATCTCCATCAACGGACTCAATGGAATATATAGGATGCCAAGCTGGAGTGGCCACCA
>CAYQEW010000195.1:0-2903 GCA_964416605.1 uncultured Bacteriovoracaceae bacterium
ATGTACTTATCTTTAGAGAACCTAAAGAGGGCGTTAATGCGCAGTCCAATAAGTTTATTTCTATTGAGATTGATTCTCTCTTAGATCAAAACCTCATTGAAGAGGGCCTTGCAAGAGAAATTGTGAATCGTATTCAAAAGACAAGAAAAGATCTTAACCTTCATGTGAATAGTCGGATCATTATCCACTACAAAACCAACGATCAACTAGAGCAAGTTATCGCTCGCTATAGCGACTACATTGGCAAAGAAACACTGTGCTCTAAGTTTCAAAACTCTCTCACAAGCGACACTCAATCATTTCAATACGCAATTGATGACATTGGTTTTGAGATTCAGTTAAAAATTTTAGATTGATTTAAACAAGAAAGAAAAAAAGAGGACTAGATAAAAATCTAGTCCTTTCCGTAAAGACTACTGAGCTGCTGGAGCTGCTTCTGCTGCTGGAGCTGCTTCTGCTGCTGGAGCCGCTTCTGCTGCTGGAGCCGCTTCTGCTGCTGGAGCTGCTTCTGGAGCTGGAGCTACTTCTACTGCTGGAGTTGCTTCTACTGGAGCTGCTTCTTCAGTTTTTGAACAAGCTGTAGCCATAAGAAGAGTTGCTAGAAGAGAAATTAAAAGTACCTTTTTCATTCTTTATCCTTTTTTTTGGTTGATAGATTTATATACTATATTTCCATTTAGAAAAGCAAATTTTTTTTACTATGAACAACTTATGATAATATTTATAGAGTTATTAATTCTCATAACTCCACCAAGATTATTTTGTTTTGTATCAACATAAACATAGTATGAAATTTTTTCAGCCGTTAATTTTAAAAGCTGCGAACCTCTATTTTCTTTCCCTAGAGCCTCTAGAAGCTGTTCTTCAAATTTATTTGCAACATTTTTAATTGTTAATTTTAAAACATCAAGTTCATCAGAGCCTTCGATAAACTTTGAACGTTCTTCGAAACGAAAATCAGCCTTCGCTTGATCGTTCATAATATCGATGGCAATTTTTCCAATTTTTTGTGCCTGACCGGATGACTTCGAAGGCTCGAAAAGGTTACAAACCTTGGCATCACTTGCAGCAAGGATTTGGTAGGTCATTAAAAAAGCTAGTAAATAAATAATTTTGTTTTGAATCATTTTACTAATCCCTCCACTCTCTCAAGGAAAAGATTAGTAAAACTTATATGACATGTAAAGAAAAAATAATGATTAGTCTAAAATAAATTCTCAGGCTTCATTTGGCGAAGATTGCGTAAAACACTTTCGAGGAATAAACCACCGAGTTCTCCATCCACTAAACGGTGATCATAGGTGTGTGTCCCATACATCATGTGGCGCACCGCAATCGCATCATCATTGATCACAACAGGTCTTTTGACAATCGCACCTGAAGCAAAAATTCCCACTTGAGGTTGCAATATAACAGGTGTGGCCATGAGAGTCCCAAAACTTCCCACATTAGTGAAAGTGAATGTTCCTCCCGTTAGCTCATCCATGGTTAGTTTTTTACTGCGCGCCTTGTTCGCCAGATCGTTCAGTTGTCTACAAAGTCCACGCATACTGAGCTCGTCCGCCCTTTTAATCACAGGAACAACGAGGCCATTTCCAGGCACCGCCACGGCGCATCCTAAATTAATGTCTTTTTTAACAAGAATATCATCGCCGTCAATAGATGCATTGACCATCGGATGCTCTTTAAGAGCATCTATAATTGCTTTTAAGATAAAAGGAGTATAAGTCAGTTTAATGCCTTCCTCTTTAAAAAATTGATCTTTAAAAGATTCTCTAAATTTTACAAGATGAGTGAGATCAACTTCGCCAATAGAATTGACGTGAGGAGAAGTCAATTTACTTTGCACCATGTTTTTGGCAATAGCTTTGCGCATATTATCCATGGGAATACGTTTTACGTTTTCTCCGTGATTAAATGTCATTGCAGGAGCTGGTGCAGGCTTGGTGGCAACTGCTCCACTTGTTTTTTTATCAGCGACAAAGTTCATAAAATCATTTTTGTTCACTCGCCCTGCTAAGCCTGTTCCTTTTAAATGATCAAGCTCTGAAAGACCCACATTATGAGTTTGCGCAAGTTTTCTTACTAAAGGAGTGTAGAAGCGATTTCCTTTAGAGCTTGTATTTAATGGTATTGATACAGCCTCAACCTTTTCAGGAGTCGCTGTTTTGGTTTCTGTTTTAGTGCTCGTTGGCGCAGAGATGGCTGCGGATGCATCATCTTCAATATAAGCAATAACTTTGCCGACATCGATTGTATCGCCCTCATCAAACAGAAGCTCTGTGATTCTTCCTTCAAAAGGCGAAGGTATTTCAGACTCTACTTTATCTGTAGAAATCTCAAAGAGGATTTCATCGAGCTCTACCTTATCCCCTGCTTTTTTATGCCATTTAGTAATTGTTCCAGTAGTTATCGATTCGCCCATTTGGGGCATAACGAGTTCTTGTTTTGCCATTTCCTATCTCCTCAAATTAAAAATTAAGTGCTCTTTTTTTACTTGCTAGTACTGCTTCCGATAGCCATTCACCTAACGTTGGATGCGGATGCACCGTTGCAAAAATCTCCTCATCAATCCCTTCCATTGCTCTAAACAATGTATATTCATGAATGAGTTCTGTCGCATGCGTGCCTACTATATGGGCTCCTAACATTTCACCATGCTCTCCCATAAGAACTTTCACAAAGCCATCAGTCTCAAAACTTGCTACAGCTTTACCATTAGCCGTAAAAGGAAGTTTACCCACGGAGTATTTAATATTTTCTTTTTTAAGCTGTGCTTCCGTATACCCCACACTGGCTACCTGCGGCTGGCAATAAGTACAGCCAGGGATATTATTTTTATCAAGTGCATGAGGTTTAAGTCCTGCCAAGTGTTCCGCGGCAATTACCCCTTCATGAGAAGC
>CAYQEW010000196.1:0-2857 GCA_964416605.1 uncultured Bacteriovoracaceae bacterium
GCGGATGTTAAAAATTTATTTTTTTCTCATTTTTTTTATTTCATCTTCTCTTCATGCTTCTTCTCATTTACAGCATTTAACAGAGCATCGTAGCTTAACTGTTTCAGAGAGCGAAAAGAAATGGGCCGAAAATTTTAAAATTTTTTTCAATACTCTTTTAACCAAGGTCCCTAGTAATTTTGATGAGCTTTTAAATATTCCCTCCGATATTTTTATCAATGACAAAAAATTTATTCAAGGAATTATGGATATTGAAAAATCCACAAATTTTGAAGACACAATTAAGCAATGTAAAAAATTTGATGTGGCAGAGTTACCCGATTTTATGCGTCTTAAAAATAATCCTTCCGATAAATTTGAGAAAGAAATAAGTATCGATATTCCTGATTTTATGCGCTTAAAAGCTGATATCTTTTGCCGTCAAAAAATTCTGAGTATTATTGGTACTCAAATTGAAACCAGTGGAAAGCTAGAGAATGAAATTTTTTCTTGGATTGAGAAAAATATGGAATTTTTTGTAGGTGGCACCAATGACAATGGCTTTAATAATTGCCTTGTAATCGCCAAGAAAAAAGCTTCTAAGATTTATTCTAAGTTAACTGTTCTTAAGAAAAAATTTTCGCCTCGTATTCCCCAAGATTATAATCAACCAAGAGAAAAAGTTTCTAAACGAGTAGCCATAAAAAAGAAATTAAAAAAATTTTTTAGAATAAAGCATCCTGTAAGTTTTGAAACTCTTTTGATGGATGATATTGCTAAACTTTTTGTTATGCCTGACAACAAAAGTAGCAATGATGAAGTAGAGTTAGCTATTGATAATATTTTAAAAAAAATCAAATCTAATCATGGTAAATTTAGTAGAAAAAGTGTTTCGACCAAAATGATGAATTTGGGATTTCTCTATTCGCGAAGAAAATTTTATAGCAAAGCACGAGATCTTTTTAATACCAGTATTAATCTTGATGAAAGCAATAAAGAAAAATGTGTATGGGGACAATTATGGAGTTATATTTTCCCCAATGATCTGCCCAATGCCTACTTGTTTGTTCAGCAAAATAAACTCAACTCTGAGATCTATTATAAAAACCCTCAAATTATGTTTTGGACAGCCTATACGCTTTATAAGGCTTCCGAAAAAAATGAGGCGGTTAGCTTATGGGAAAAAATTATTAATGATTATCCTATCAGTTACTACGCAATTGTGAGTTCTAAATATCTTGCTAAGCATAGTAAAAAATATGCCAACGCTTTTAATAAAGATTGGAAAGAAAAATCCCTAGCAGATTTTAAGCTTTCTGATATGAATCCTCTCATTACGGAACTCCTTAAAAGAATCAAAGTATGGTCCGCAGTCGATATGAATCCCTATGTTAACTACCTCATTAACGATACTGCCAATTTTAAGTTAACCGCCGAAGAACGCGAAAATCTTTTTATTTTAACTGTGCATCTTCTTAAAAATGAAGAGCAACGAAATTATATTCAACTTTTTAAAATGGTTTATTCCGCCTTCGAAGCAAAAACAATTAATCCATCTAAGGATATTCTCGAAATACTTTATCCACTTATTTATGTTGATGAAATTAGCAAATCAAGTAAGCCGCTTTCCATTGATCCAATCATTTTGCTAAGTCTTATAAGACAAGAATCAGTCTTTAATCCTAAGGCTCGTTCTCCCGTTGAGGCAACCGGCTTGATGCAAGTTATGCCTGCGACGGCTCGCACTATGCGCAAAGGGATCAGGGTAAGTGAATTAGAAGATCCTTCTACGAATATTGCCCTAGGGATTGAGTATTTTAATAAACTCTACACTAAATACAATAAAAACTTAGTGTATGTTTTAGGTGGCTATAATGCGGGCCCATTGCGAGTTGATGAGTGGCAGACGACGTCACTTCATCACGATGAAATGATTTTTAACGTGGAAAATATTCCTTTTGAAGAAACCAGAAAATATGTGCAACTCATTTATCGCAATATCTTTTTTTACAAATGGCTTTACACCAAGAAGAAAGACCCTACTGATCCCAATAAGGTCTTTGATGTGAATTTTTATTCCTCACAAGATAATTGAGCAGACATATAAGTAAGATTGATTTGCATCTTCGTTAAAGAAATAATCAGATCTATTGTTTTTCCTTGATCTATTTGAGAATCAATTTCTTTAAGCTCTTTTATTTCCTCATCGATAAATTTAAGGTCAGCTTGGCGCTCAAAGGGAAGTCCTTCAGAAGCTCTTTCAATCAATTGACTTAATTTCCCTGCCAGAGCAACTAAAAAAGGCATGGCAACAATACTCAATCCGCGCGTTGCAAGAGAGGCGTTTTCAGTCTTAATATAAATAAAAACCGCTCCCACAAGCGCACCAACATAGGGTAGATCTTTAACTCCCTTCATCGCTTCATATTTTCTTTCTACCCATTTTTTAGAATTAATAAGAGATTGTTTCGTCAAATCTCTTTTTTGTTTAGATGCATTCACGTATTTCATACGAGCTGCAACAACATCTAGATCCGCTTTGAGTTGAGCGCATTCACTACTCGTGAATGCAAAAGAAGAGGTTGTCATCATTACAAGAAGAAGGGTTAGAATAAAATTTTTCATAGAATATCCTTTGAATTTTTGGGACATTCTAAGCTCTTTAAAATTTTTCACAAGAGAGTTTGTAAAAAATACAAATTCACTTAAACGTTGAAACGAAAGTGCATAATATCTCCATCCTGCACAATGTATTCTTTTCCTTCTATCCGCAGTTTCCCCGCTTCTTTAATTTTAGATTCACTCTGGTGCACGATTAAATCGTTATAATGATAGACTTCTGCTTTAATAAAACCTTTTTCAAAATCCGTATGAATCA
>CAYQEW010000197.1:0-2854 GCA_964416605.1 uncultured Bacteriovoracaceae bacterium
ATTTCTTTATTGCTTCGAGAAGAATAGGTAAGCGTGATTTCTTTTAAATTAAGTTCTTTTAATGCTTGTGCTAAATACTGTTTCGCAATTTCTAAATCAAAATGGTACGGCACATCGGTGGTTGGTAAATAACCTTCAATTCCTGGATTATAAAGACTTGATGATTTCATTGAAGTATTTTGAGAGACAAGACGAACATACTCATCTCGATTAATTGCATAGGCAATTGCTTTGCGTAAGTTTAAACTTTTTCCTAAGTATTTATCTTTCATATTGAATCCAAACCATCTCGCACTCAAACTTGGGACATATTTTAGTTCTAAATTTTTCTCACTAATGATCTTTGATATTTCACTTTGAGTTTGCGACAAAATAGCTGCTTTAGGTTTAGAAACTTCCATCAGTTCAATTTTTTTCTGAAGTAAATCTTCCCATGCTTTTTCTTCTGAACTTATTGAAAAAATAATCTGATCAAGAAAAGGAATTTTTTGATTGCGACTTGAAAGTAGGTTCTCGGCATAAGAATACCTATCGCCAACTTCAGGATAAAAATCTTTTCTATAATCTCTAAATTTTTGCAAAACAATATTTTGAGATTTTATTCTTTCTTGTAATAAATAGGGCCCTGTTCCTATTTCGACACTCGCTAAATTATTTTTTTCATAAAGAATAACTTCTAAAGGGATGGGAACTAAAAAATTAAGACAAAGATAGTGGAGGAATTGATTGTCCACTTTATATAAGTTGAACATGAGAGTGTATTCATCTAAAGCTTGTGCCCCTTCAATTTCTTCTGCAAAAATTTCTTCAATAGGCTTATCTTTTATTTTTTCTTGAAACTGTGCAAACCCAACAATTTTACCTAAAAAAAGCCAATCTCCTGGACTCTTGGTGCCAGGCCAAGCAATTCGTTTAAGTTGATTGATAAAATCTTGAGCTTTAACGAAACGATCTTCTTTTATTGCAGGATGAAGGTGATAGGGAATTTTATGGCGTAATTTTATAATCAATTGTTTTTTATCTTGAGAATAAATTGGTTCAGCTTCTGCGAGTAAAGGCTCAATTTGATAAGGGCGTTTTAAGTAATGATACTGATAGAGCGGTTCATAGATTTGAGAAATAACATTCAAAGAATAGTCATCATAGGCATATGCTGGATCAATGGTTTGAATATCTTCTCGAATAGACACGGTGATTTTTTTTAAAGAAAAAGAATACTTTGAAACCATGTAAAAAGTAGTCCCTCCCAAGAGAAGGACCACGAAGAGAATAATTAAAATAACAAATTTATTTTTCATTTTTTGGAGAAATTCCTAATTCCTCCCACTGCTTCTCATTTGGATAAGAAGGAGCACTCGCCATTAAATCGGTTGCTGAGTTAGTTTTAGGAAAAGCAATAACGTCGCGAATATTGTCTGTGCCTGCTAAAATCATAATAGTTCGATCGAGCCCAAAAGCGATTCCTCCATGGGGAGGAGTTCCAAATTTAAGGGCTTCAATAAAGAAACCAAACTGTCTCTCTCTTTCCTCCTCCTCTATTCCCAAGAGCTCAAACATTTTACTTTGAACCTGATCATTAAAAATTCGAAGAGAGCCTCCTCCTAATTCATAACCATTACAAATAACATCATACGCTTGCGCTTTTATTTTATCTAAACCCGTTTTACCATTTAAAAAAAGTTCTAAATCTTCTGTTGCTGGAGAGGTGAATGGATGGTGTGCAGCGTAATACCTTCCATCTTCTGGTGAATATTCAAAAAGAGGAAAACGATTCACCCACAAAAATTTCTTCATATTTTTATCAATCAACTGACAGTGTTTGCCCAAATACCTACGAAGAGCGTCTGCTCCATCGTGCCCATTTTTATGGCTTGTGTGAGCAACGAATAACCATAAACCATTTCTTTTTTCTTTTTTATTATCGAGTAAGCTAAGTATTTCTTCATCTATAAATTTAGAAATCCCACCTGAAACCTCACTCTGAGTTACCTTAAACCAAGCAACACCAGAGCATCCGTAAGGCTTTACGACTTCAACTAAATTATCAATATCTTTTCGAGTAAGAGTTCCCTCCTGCTCATCTAAATAAATTGCTTTGATTAGGCCACTTGCCAAGGCAATATCTTGGAAAAGTTTAAAACTTGATTTCTTAAAAACCTCTGTCACAATTAGGTGCTTTAGTCCAAATCGTACATCTGGTTTATCGCTTCCATAAAGTTCAATCGCTTCATCGTAACTCATTGTTGGAAGTTCAATCGTTTCATCTTCAAAAATTTTGCGCACAAGAGATAATGCTAAATTTTTCATATACTCTTCTGTTGGAAAAGATACCTCAATATCAATCTGGGTAAATTCAGGTTGTCTTTCAGCTCTCAAGTCTTCATCTCTAAAACACTTACAGATTTGAAAATATTTATCTAGCGATCCAATCATGAGAAGCTGTTTTAAAGTTTGAGGTGACTGAGGAAGTGCATAGACTTTACCTTTATGAACTCTACTGGGCACAACGTAATCCCTTGCTCCTTCAGGAGTTGATTTATAAAGAATAGGAGTTTCAACTTCCACAAAATTTTGGCTTCCTAAAAATGTTCTTACTCTCGTATAAACTTGCGATCTTAAACTTAAGATCGACTGCAATTTATTTGATCGCATATCTAAATAACGATATTTCAAACGTAAATCTTCACTCGCTTCTGTCATGGCTGAAGGGAGAAAAGGTAACTCTTGAGCTTTCGAAAGAAGAGTCAGTTTGATTACTTCAATCTCAATTTTCCCCGTCGCCATATCCGTATTAATTGCATCTGTAGGCCTCAAACGAACGATTCCTTCAGCTTGAATAACCGATTCTAGACTA
>CAYQEW010000198.1:0-2805 GCA_964416605.1 uncultured Bacteriovoracaceae bacterium
AAATTTTTCCAATTATAACAAAGATACCATTGACTTAATGGTAAAAATCCATAAACACGCCAAGTATTATGGAATTAGTAATACTGATGAATGCTATGCTCAGGCTACGGTCGACGTGTGTGAAGCGCGATTTGAAAAACAACATGATCTAGTAAAAATATCGATTGATCCAAAAAATCTAGATTTTCGAGGAGATCATCGTTTAATATATTCAAACAATGGAAAAATTTTATATAGATCCGATGAGTATCCATTGTCATTTGATAATATAATCAAAAGAATTGAATATATTAAAAAATTGGGATTAGATGGATATATTACTGGTAGATCACTTCATTTACCGGCAACAACATTTGGAATGATCGCCTATCAAAGAGGCATGTTTAATCTTGAAGGTATTTAGGTATCAATATTAAAAAACCAAAATCCAAATTAATATAATTTGGATTTTGGCCTCTCAATTTCTGACGCCCAACGTTGGTAATAGCAAGACAAAGAGTGTTGAAATCTACTTCTTTTTTCGTCCCGCCCTGGCTTTTGCGGCATTCCCAGCTAAATCCTTTCGTTCAGGTCGAACCCGAATCCGATTCTGAGCATTGCGTCCGAATTTTTTCTCACCTTCGTTAATTTGTTCAATGACGAGGGCTTTGAACTCAGGGCGACTCACAGTCTCCAGGAAGAGCGCGAACATTTCATCGGCCGTCTTGTCGGCGTATTTCCGGCAGAGCATCTTCGAAACCACAGAAGCTTCTTTGGTGATGCGCGGAGTTGCCTTCTTCTTAATCGGAGCAAGTCTTGTCATCATCTCGATGGCCTGCTGCTCGCTGATTTTGGCCTTCTCCATCGATTCAAAGAAATCGTGGTGCTTCGGCATGAGCTTGGCGATGAAGGTTCGAATCTTCATCGAGTCGCTCATCCCCTCAATTGCTTTGATTACGCGAGAAACCATCGCGGCTGGGATAGCCGCCTCTCCACAAGCAAAAACCGCGCGGCTTCCTCCGTCTATCCCTTTCCGATATTCAATCGTATTCATCAATGCTCCTTTGGGTCTTTTTGATTTTAGTGTCTCCCCTCAAAAAAGCAACTATAAAAAATATCAAATAAACCAATTAAATATATTAGATAATTTTTGATATATATTCAATATGTATTATTCTAAACAATGTGGCAATGCAAATAATACATTCAATTTGTGGCCAAATATTTCTTTTTTAACGCTTCGTACGCAAATTTTAAGTTATTACATGCCAATTCAATTTCGCTGTCGTATGGGATAGCTTTTAGGTTTGTAATTTCTTTTTCCCTTGATGATATATCAGCCTTGATTGAATTTATTGTGGTGCTATCCCGTTGCTTTTTTGTAGAACTTCCCAGGTAAAATTTAGGATTTGGCATTCCGGGTGCTTCAACTTTCTCTACCCACATTGATACATAATCACCATATTTAGAATTTGCAAATTTCTCCTCATCACATGTCACAACAATTTGATTATTTCCAACTGCTAATGTTAAACGGCAGATTGGTCCACCAAGATTTAAATTTATATTGTCTATGACTATGCCAGTCAAATAAAATGATTGAGGTATTGGAATTGATTTTATTTCATTTAGTTTTTTTGTTAATTCTTTTAAAGATTCTTCTGCTGTTGCCATCTTTGTTAAAAAATCACGCTTACGATCAACGGCTAGGATAATTGCTTTGTTTAGCTCTTCAAGGTCAATTAAATCGCTTTTTTCATTAAATTGGCATTTTTTGAGCAGATTGTGTGTTTTAATGCAATCGATTGATTTTATTGGTCTTTCGAGCTGGATTAATATATTTTTTATTGCCTTATTTCTATTTATTGAGTTTAAATGATTTTTCGAATATAATTCCGAATACAAATAGTTCCCAACAACCACCTCAACAAAACGATCATCATCAATCAGTCGTCGATTTCGGGTGATTTCTTTGACTAAAATTTCATATTTATTCAAAACGTAGCCATCATTTGTTTTAATTTCATTTATTAAACTATTTTCTAGAATATCGTATAATTTTTCGTTATTTTTTGATTCTAAAAACGGAATCATATCTTTTTTTATAAATTCAGAAGCACCTTCTTGATCGAATCTATCTATTTTAGAAAAACAGTATCGAACTATACTTGAGTGGTCATTTTTGGTGTACATTTTATCCAATGCATTTTTATTGCTGCAATTATTTAACATTACAAACGTTACTGACATAATTGACAACGTGGTTATTTTTTTTATGCTTATTTGCATAGCGATTTCCTTTTTCGGGTAGAGGATGGGAATTTATACCAACGATGTTCTCATGTTGTGAGGTTGATTTAAGTCACAAGTTGTTTTGTAATGGTGAAGCAAAAAACATCGATTATATGAATTCATATAAGTTGGCAGGCGCGCTGATATCGCCTGCCAACTTCTAGCCAGCTATCGATGCAAATTTTTGGAATACAGGCTTCCGCTTTGATAGATCATCAAAGAATTCACTCACAACGCTCCTCTCAGCACTTCGCAAGTGCGCCAAGCAGCGATTCATTACATCGCCCGGCACCTTTGCCTCCATCGCTGCCCGGATTAACCAGGCTTCGCGTTTTGACGTGAGACCAGCTCCAGACGGGATTGAGGCTTTCGGCTTTTCCTGTTTGGCATTCGTCGCAGATTGAGATAGCAGCAATTCAGGCAGTTCCTCTAGGTCTTGAGTGAAAATGTCAGAAGCCCCCGTTGCCATCAACACAGCACTGACAAAGGCCCGCTTCTCAGCCATCTTCAGAACAGTGTTTCGGATTTCAAAGA
>CAYQEW010000199.1:0-2777 GCA_964416605.1 uncultured Bacteriovoracaceae bacterium
GGAAAAGAAAATTTTTCATCAATATCTCCTGGCAAATAACCTAAATCTTTACCCATTGGAATAATGGGGCGAGAAACTAAAACTCTTGAATATTTTTGTTGAGTAATTGTCGCCTCAAGCCCTGCTGCAATCGCAAGAAGAGTTTTTCCTGTTCCAGCCTTGCCCACCAGACAAACTAATTTAACCTCATCATTAACTAAAGCATCAAAGGCAAAACGCTGTTCAATATTGCGTGGATGAATTCCCCAAATTCCTTCTCTCGTTTTGATAAGAGGAACAACTCCAGCTTTTGCTTCATGGTATCTTCCATAAGACTTCTTCTGAGGATTATTTTTTTCTGAAAGAATAATATATTCATTGGCATGCAAAATTTTCTTTTCTTCATCTGTCAAAGCAAGAAATCTGCTTTCTTCAAAAGAATCAATTCTTTCCCCTGTTACTTCTAAAACTTTTTGACTGCTATAAAGTTCATCTAAAGTAACATCGGAACTTTCATAATCTTCTGCCGCGATTTTAAAAGCATCTCCTTTTAAACGAAGATTAATGTCTTTAGAAATAAGAACAACATCCTCTCCCCGCTCTTTAAGCTGAAGGGCATTGAATAAAATCACATTGTCATTTAAGGATAAATCTATTCCTTTAAATGTTTTCACCATCTCGGTTTCGACAAAAGAGATAAAAAGAGTTCCACCACTTTCCATTTCCACGCCATCGGCTAAAGATCCCTTTGTTCGCAATTCATCGACTAATCTTGCAAACATTCTGGCATTGCGCCCATTTTCATTTTGATCTTTTTTAAAACGATCAAGCTCTTCAACAACGATAATTGGAATAAAAACTTTATGCTCTCCAAATTTAAAAATAGAATATGGATCAAATAATAGAACGTTAGTATCCAGAACAAATGTTTTTTTACTCACAATTTTCTCCTATGATGAAGCTTTAAAGGGTTTATTAAGGTAATCAATAATCAAATCAATACCTTTTTGAAAAGGCTCTTTTTCTTCTAGTAAACTTAGTCTAAGTGAATTCGGAACACCAAAACGATTCCCTGGAACAGTTGCGACATAACACTGCTCCAAAAGCTGTGTTGAAAGCTGTACCGAGAGATCTTCATTTTTATTTTTTTGAGTTTGGTAATAGCGAGTATTATGAAAATCTAAGGTAAAATAAAATGCCGACTGAGTTTGATACCAAAGGGCTCCTAACTGATTGGCATGCAACGCTTCCATTAAGTAATCCGCATTGCGTCTAATATGGCTCAAAATGGGATTTAAATAAGAATGAAAAAGCTCAAAGTCTGTATTTAATATAGCATTTTGAATAAGTGAATTAGGGCCCGAGGTTGTTTGTGATTGAAACTTCTTCATATGATAAGAAAGCTCCGGGGGACAAATTGAAAAACCAAGTCTTAGTCCAGCAGAAGCAAACATTTTAGAGATGCTATCGATGATAATAGTTCGCTCAAGTAACTGAGTATCAAATTGATAAAAATAACTTGGCTTAGGATCATAATAAACAATCTTGGAATACACTTCATCTGAAATGAGAAAGACTTGAGGATATTCCGCAACCATCTGAGCAAAATCTCTCATCCATGCTTCATCATAATGGACGCCAGCTGGATTATTAGGACTATTCACAATAATTGCTTTCGTTTTGTCTGTAATTAATTTCTCAATTTCACTAATACTCGGAATAAACCCGCCATGTGATGTTGCTGGCACAAGAAGAGGAACTCCTTCTAAAAACTTAATCATCTCCAAATACGATGGCCAGATAGGAGTTAGTAAAATAACTTCATCTCCTTTATCAATTAAACAGGCTAAGGCATTAAAGAGAGCCTGTTTACCGCCATGATGAACATTGCACTCGAGGGTATTTAAAGAAATATCTCGATCATTTTCTTTTATATGAAGAAATTTTTTTCTTAATTCTTCGATTCCTGACACCGGTGAATACTGGAAACTACTTAAAAAATTTAATTCTTTATAAATATTTTCAATAAAAAATGATGCGGGTTTGTAAGGAAATTGTCCATGAGTGAATTCATAAACATATTTCCCCATCTCTTTTAATTGCCTTGTTTTTTCAAAGTAATCTAAGGTGACACTGTCAGCAAGAAGAGTTGAACGTTTCGCTAAAACTAATTTATTTTTCTTTTTCATTTAAAAACTTTAAAACATTTTCAGGAACAAGATCAGAAATATCCCCTCCATGTTTATAAACTTCCTTTACAAGTGATGATGAGACATAAAAATAATTTTCACCAGTCGTTAAAAAATAAGTTTCTATTTCTGGATTAAGATGTTTATTCATTGAGGCCATTTGAAACTCAAGTTCAAAGTCGCCCGTTGGCCGAAGTCCTCTCAAAATAAATTTGATGTCGTTATGTTTTGCAAAATCAACAATTAATCCATCGTAGGATTCCACTAATATTTTATTATTATTACTAAAAATTTCAGAAATAATTTTTTTTCTTTCTTCCATTGTCAATAATGAAGATTTCAAAGGTGACACTGCCACTAAAATAGTTATCGAATCAAATAAATTTAAAGCTCTGTTCACTATATCAAAAATGACCTTTGGTAAAAGGATCAAAACTACCTGCATAAAGAGCTTTTCTATTTTTTAAAGTATTCATAATTTAGTTTCATTCTCGCAACTAAAGTATCATTTTGCAAATAAACTTTGCTCCTTGCTGGTAATATTTAAAGGCTTTCTCCGCGTTTTCAAAAATTTTTAGGACATCTTTATTTTCTTCACTTGCCTCAATT
>CAYQEW010000200.1:0-2773 GCA_964416605.1 uncultured Bacteriovoracaceae bacterium
CTAGGTAATTCCGTTTTAAATCATATTGATCTAGAAATTGAAAAAGATTTTATCGGTTCCGGAAGTGGTAACAAATTTTTAGCCGATATTATCGGCTCTCTCAATCCTGAAAACGCTCAAGAAGCTCAAGTTATTCTTCATTTTATGAGCAAGCATCACTTTTATTCTTCTTATTATCTGATACGTAATTCTTCATTCAGTCAATTATTCAATAATCCTGAACTCGTTCGTTCAAACATTTTTTCTTTATGTCTGGAAGCATATATTAAAAGTAAATACGCTGATCTTCGCTGGTTTACCAGAGAAATCCTGCCTAATATTAAAGATCAAAGTCATTATACTTTGGCCCTCAATGAATTACTCAAAAAGAATGTTCCCATTTCAATTATTTCTGAGAAAAATTCTCTCGGAAAAATGATCAATCTACTAGGTAATTCAGTTTTAAATTATATTGATCTAGAAATTGAAAAAGATTTTAATAATTCTTATAATAACAACTTACTAGTAAACATTATTTTTAATCTCAATCCTGAAAATTCTCAAGAGGCTCAAATTATTCTTCATTTTATGAGCAAACATCGCTTCTATAGCTGGAGCGAACATAATCCTGCATTTCTTAAATTGCTAAACAATCCTGAACTCGTTCATTCAAACATTTTTCCTTTATGTCTGGAAGCATATATTAAAAGTAAAAACGCTGATCTTCGCTGGTTTGCCAGAGAAATCCTGCCTAATATTAAAGATCAAGACAACTTTTTAGTAGAAACATTGCTCA
Source organism: uncultured Bacteriovoracaceae bacterium (assembly GCA_964416605.1). Taxonomy (GTDB): domain Bacteria; phylum Bdellovibrionota; class Bacteriovoracia; order Bacteriovoracales; family Bacteriovoracaceae; genus CAYQEW01. The sequence continues at coordinate 776 of CAYQEW010000200.1, forward strand.
CGACGATTCTTGAAAAAGTATACTCCGAAAAGAGTAAAAATGAATTTATCTATGAAAAAATAATTCCTTTTATCCCTCAAAACTTACAACAAGAAACCTATGTACCACTCATCAAAAAGCTCATGACTACTATTAAGAATCAAAAGAAAGTGAGTTGCTCTGATTTCTTTCGTAAGCTATTCAAATAAAAAATCAAAATAAGGTTTGAAAGTATTGATCAAAAAATGCTTCATCCCATTTTTGGGGTCCCACAAAACGACGAATGGTTTTTTGATTCGCTCCAAAAACAAAGGTCTCTGGAATTTTGGTTACCCCAAATAAGCTGCGATATTCTTCATTATTATCCGCTAAAAAAAATTTAGAATCGAGTCTATTTTCAAAACGCTTAAAAAACTTTTTAACGCTTTGAGCGTCATCATTGATCGCGACAGTATAAACATCAATCTTGTCTTTAAAACGCTCCTGAAGGCGTAAAATAGCCCCATATTCCTCTGCGCAAGGCGCACACCATGTAGCCCAAAAATGCACCAGAACAATTTTGGAAGAATTAAAATTGATTTGCACCGGTTGATTATCTAACCAAGAAACAAATTGTGTTTTTTGAGGGTACTGCTGAACAAAAGTTCCTCTTAAAGCATATTGCTCATCATGACTTACCACTTTTTCGCGCGCATAGTAGGCATAGAGAAGAGTGGCAGAAAGAAAAAAAAGAAGAAAAGAATATCTGAACATATATTTTATGCAAAAAAAAACCAGCTTTAAGCTGGTTTTTTTATTTACTCAACAAATGAAATATAACATTGTGTAGAAGCGTCTCCCACTCGTAGTCCCGCTAATTTAATAATGCGCGTGTAACCACCTGGTCTTGTTGTAAACTTCGGAGCAACTACATCAAAAAGAGATTTCGTTGCAATTTTACTGTTTAATTTACTAAAAACTAAACGTCTGTTTTCAACAGTATCAACTTTGGCAGTTGTAACTAATTTTTCAACAAAAATACGCACCGCTTTTGCTTTAGCGTGAGTTGTTTTGATTTTTCCGTGCTCAATAAGAGAAACTGAAAGATTTCTCATCATTGATTTTCTGTGTGCGCGATCAACGCCTAATAAATATTTATGATTACCATGTCTCATTCTATACCTCGACTATTCGTTATTTCTTGCTTGTTGGATTATACTATCTACTTTCATTCCTAAGCCTAAGCCCATTTGTGTTAGTAGTTCTTTAATTTCATTCAATGATTTACGGCCAAAGTTTTTCGTGCGAAGCATTTCACCTTCAGACTTAGAAACTAGTTCGTAAATATATTTAATATTCGCATTCTGTAAACAGTTTGCTGATCTTACAGAAAGCTCAAGTTCAGAAACTGACTTCAATAGAGCTTCTCCTAAAGGGTTTGTTGAAACCGCTGGAGTAGCTGAAGCTGCAGTTGTCGCTGATTTTGTTGTCGAAAGAGTCACTCTTTCCACTGGCTTATCTTGATCTTCAAAATTCATGAAAACCATCAATTGATCACGAAGAATTTTTGCTGAAAGTGCCACTGAATCAACAGGATCAACTCCCGCATTTGTCCACACTTCAAGTGTCAATTTATCGTAATCCGTTCTCTTTCCAACCCTCGCGTTTGTCACCGCATAGTTAACACGGCTAATTGGAGAGAAAAGTGTGTCTAAATAAATCCATCCAAGTGGAAGTTCAAAGTTTTCTTTGTTATCAAGAGCGGTTACATAACCTTTTCCGCGCGTTACTTTAAGCTCCATTTTAAAAACACCACCCGAAGAGATGTTGCAAATAACATGCTCTGGGTTTGTCACTGTTGCATAAGCGTTATCCGCAATATCAGCACCAGTTACTGGACCTTCTTTATCTTTTTCAATAATAAGAGTCACTTCTTCTTTATCAACCAGTTTAAAGCGAAGCTCTTTTAAGTTAAGAATAATTTCTGCAACTTCTTCTTTAATATTATTAATTGTGCCGAACTCATGCTCAACACCTTCA
>CAYQEW010000201.1:0-2770 GCA_964416605.1 uncultured Bacteriovoracaceae bacterium
AAAAAATTCTCTGGCGACAAGGCACTAAAGTCTCTCGAAAAAGGAATTTCAATATAATAATCAATTCCCAACTTAGCCAAAGCCTTGCGTTTTATATCTGAATTATAAATAAGAAAAGAACGCGCACCTGGATCTAGAATGAGCCTAGGATGAGGAAGAAAGCTAACAACTGCCGTTTTCATATTCGGAGCTGCGGCAATAGACCTCATATCCTGAATAAGTTTTTGGTGCCCAAGATGGACTCCATCAAAATTGCCAATGGTTAGAGAAAAAGCTTCGTATTGCGGAATTTCATTTAAACTATCTATAATTTGCATAATAGCTTTTTATAGCTTGTCTATGTTTTCGATTCAACTAAAAAAATTCACCATTTATAGTAAATAAAATCGGTGATTACTTGATTTTAAAAAATGATCAATGATCCGCCTCTCTTTGCGAGACTGATCATTGATTGCCTAGAGTTTTTTAATGACACTGAATTGCAATATATTCTTCTATTTCTTGTATTTCACTTCTATTACTTACTATACTCTTTTCTAATTCTTTTATTGTAGACATTCCCAATTTTTTTGTTTGATAAATCGATTTATTGTAAGTATCTTCAAAATTTTCAGCTTTTGCAGAGGGTCCCCATGGTGCAGCGTTCTCTAGAGCAGCTATTTCTCCAGCGGTAAAACCAATCAGACCAGCCAAACCAGGAAGAATAGACCAACCCCTAATAACGCTCACACCCGACTCATATACTTTATTTTTAATAGAGCACGACATCACTATTCCCGCAACAAGACTGACAATACCCAATCCAAGGTATGCCACTGTTTTTAATTTTTGTTTATTAGTTTCTTTTTTGTATGCAGCAGAAGCAAGTTCAAAAGACTTTAACTCTTCTTTGAGGTTAGATTGTTCGCCTTCTAATAAATTTAATTTTTCCTGCTTTTCTTTTTGCGCAGTTTGTAATTCTAAACAATTAAGTTTTGAATAATCTGCCAATACTGAATTGGATAGTAATGAAGTGATTAAAATAATTAATAAAAATTTCATCGAAGCTCCTTTGTTAAGGTCGTTAATTGAGGTTCAAACATTAGTCTTTGTTATTATTTATGAAAATAATTATTGATAATATGTGTAAATATTTCATGCTATATTCAATAGCACTTTTACTACCCAGAAAGACTCGTTTATAAACTCTTTTATGTTAGATTTAAATATTTTTTTATTGACCTTACTTTTCAGTATCTCCGCTTACTCTCAATCCCCCCTAGGAATAAATGCATTAAATATTAAGGACCCTCACATTTGTAATCGCATCTTCACTCACTCATCTCAAAAAGTTAAAATTTATATTCCAGGCATTTCTAATAAAGAAATTATAATTGATAATTACAAAGAATTACCTCCTAATGATAATTGGCTAATCAATCAACGAGTTGCGCTTTCTGGAAAATATAATCTTGACAAGGGCGAACTAAATCACATCATTACTAAAATTGGGACCGATATTGTTAACCTCTCAGTCAATTCTAAAGAGTTCAGGCAATTTTCTATTTTTTATCATGCGAATGAAATGATTAAATATTTAGAAAAACTTGCTCCTCGAGAATGGAATATTCCGATTTTAATCTTCTATATTGAGTATCACCCCAAAAAGAGAACATCGCTCCTTTATCGAGAAAATAATCCTAAAACATTTGGAGTTATTAATCTTTTTCAAGGATTTGTGGGTTCTATTGAAAGTAAATTCAACTACGTTGCACTTGATCCAACGATTATTCAACACGAAACAACTCACGCATACTTTCATTATAAAAAATTTACAAATGGAAATGAGACTAGTGAAGTACAGGATTTTGCAACTTCTGCTATAGACGAAGCCAGTGCGCAATACTTTACTGCAAGCTTTAATGATAGTCCTATTTTACAAAAATACACATTTCAAAGATTAAACCAATATAGTAATCTTGATGAGTACCCTTACACAAATCTCAGTAGTGTTATTGATGCAATTAAACATAAAGATTATGATGCACTACTATCTAAAAATGTTAAATTTCAAGATCTAATACATCTTTATGGAGATATTATTGCGCATGAGCTATGGGAAACGAGAAAGTATTTACTTGATAAACAATATTCTAAACAAGAAATTGATACAAAATTTTTTGAGATTTTCAAAAATCTTTTCACTGGAGACGTTTTAGTCTTAAATTTGCAAGCAAAAGTCTTACAGCAATTTAATGACATAAATGAAAATGAAATTAATCATTTCTTTAAGGTGACAGCTGAATTGGACAAAGTTTTCAACACTCAAGAGATTAACTCGTCAGTAACTTTTTTTGATCACTTCCTCAAAGAATTTCTTCTCAAATTTATAGTTGACACTAAGTTTCGTGGCGGTAAATTCTTTCTTACTCAAATGCTCAACAAGATTGAGAAAATATGTTTTGGCTTGCATACTTAAATCACTCACTTTAATTGATTCCTCAAGGCTTTTATTGTCCTCAGTCATCGGCATGAGAAAACGATACAAATCACCAAAGTTAAAATTATTTTTTTTAAACTTACTTAAATCATAAGCTTGATTTATTTTGGCTTGATCATGAAAATAGTTTTTGAGCAGATAACCGATCAAAAAGAGTAATAGTGTTGAAAAAATTCCCCAAATAAAATAAAGCCATTTTCCAGTGAGTTTTTCGGGAATAAAGTTTTCCACCAGAAGATTTGGCGAAGAAGCCGTCACAGTACTTTCATCTATTTTGGGCAAATCAATATT
>CAYQEW010000202.1:0-617 GCA_964416605.1 uncultured Bacteriovoracaceae bacterium
TTATTTTTATGATGAAGGAGGAGGTTCTGAAGAAAAAGCTCAAAAGCTCGTTAATTTATCTTTTGATAATATTCCTTATATGCCTAAAAATTTAACCTACACTTTGAAATCAATAAGGGCTCATCTTTCTATACTTCCACGAGGGAATAACCTACATGGTGCGATTGTTACGGTCGACTCAGATGACAAAACCGATATTTCAGGTTTTATTGTAGCAGCCATGTGGCTTGAGACGACAAAAGGCGAGCAATGTTTTGAAACGGCACCATTTGAAGATATCGCATGTTTAAATTATCAATTTCTTTCTCCTACTAAGGTTAAATTTAGCTTTACAGGAATGGCTAATTACAAAACTAGTTCCTATGAATCCATTTCTTTTGAGATCAACTATAATCCCTCTACAAAAAAAGCAGCAATTAGTTATGCAGGAAAATCGATTAAAGAAATTAAAATGACAACTTCTCTTACTAAAATGAGTGGAAATGCCCTAGCTATTGCAGCGAATGCAGATGATTTTCACTTTAGTTATCAAGTTTTGGACTCCCATAATATTGCAGTGGAAAAGAAAACGTTCTATCCGCTAGTTGGCATGGGAGTTGGCGATTTTACCGCGATGC
>CAYQEW010000202.1:627-2291 GCA_964416605.1 uncultured Bacteriovoracaceae bacterium
CTCATCAGAGAATCTCGTCATTGGAGTCATTTTAAGGATGATTTGCAAAGTCAATTTCCAGAGGCTCGTATTGTAACACCAGAAATAGCCGGCACTGGAAAATTCTATGATAAGCCTTCTGCAACGAGTATTGACGAAATGGTAGAAGATTTGCGAGAGCAAACGAAAGAATATCTTGGCGAAAACACACATCTGATTGCCATTTCCATGGGCGGAATGATCGGCACCGCTTGGGGGCAAAAATACCCAAAAGATTTTAGCTCTGCTACTTTTATGAACACCAGTTATAAAAACTGTAGTCTGTTTTTTGAGCGTTTTAATTTAAAGTATACTCCAAAGCTTTTTGGCGCCAAGCTTTTCTTACCTATTGAAAAGCGTGAACGCATTATTCTCAGTATTTCAGCCAATACTCCCAAAGCAATTGAAGATAATATTCAAAATTGGATCACTATTCAGCAAACCTCCCCTATCTCCAATAGTAATGCTTTGAAGCAAATTGGAGCTGCTTTTTTATTTAAAGCAAAAGATGAAAAACTGCAATTTCCGGTTCTTATTATTGCTTCTCGCAAGGATCGTTTGGTCAGTGTAAATTGCTCCTTAAAAATTGCTCAAAAATATAATTACCCCATTATTTTTCATGAGACAGCTGGGCATGGCATCGATATGGATGAGCCTCAATGGGTCGCTGAGCAAATAGGCAAGTGGATTCATGCAAGAAAATAATTTTTTTTCGCGTTATCAAATTATTGAAACGGAGGATGGCTCCCAAACACTTTTTTCTTTAGATTACAATGAAGCCTGCCATTCTCTTTGTGGCGCCAAAGCAGAAACGCAGACTCACTATATTGATTCTTGTGAAGTCATAACCAAATTAAAAAATCAAAAAGAAATTTATATTTTAGAAGTCGGCTTTGGAACAGGTCTAGGAATGATTGCCACCCATGAGGCGCAAAAAAAATATCCCGATCGCACTCTTTTTTTCACGAGTTTGGAAATTGATGAGGCACTTGTGGAGTATTTTTTTAATCATCATCCGGAGTATTCTTTTCAAAAAGAAGATAACTACTACTGCGGAGAAATGGGGCTTTTTAAATTTAGAGTTTATATCGGCAACGCTCGCCAAATAATACAGAAAATACATCATCAAAAATATGACTGTATCTATCAAGATGCTTTTAGCCCCAAAAATAATAAGGAACTGTGGACCGTTGAGTGGTTTAGGGATCTCAAGTTAAAAGCTTATGAAGATACCATCCTCTCAACGTATAGCGCCTCTAGCGTTGCGAGGAAATCAATGCTTGAAGCGGGTTGGAATCTTTTTGCTGGTAAAAAATTTAAACACAAGATGTAATCTACTATTGCGAAATTAACCGAAAAATCACAAGATGATATTTTAGAAAAATTACAGCGATCTCCGATGAAACCGCTGTATGATAAAGACTTATAGTGCTTTTTTTAAAGCATCAATGCGAGACTCTAAGGTTGGATGAGTCGAAAGAAGCTGAGTGAATTTAGGGAGTCCTGCTATTTTCATTGTTGCGAGGGAAGCATTGCCATTATCAACTCGATTGTAATTACTTTGAAGTTTTTCAAGAGCACCAATCATTTTATTTCGACCTGCAAGCCTTGCTCCCCCAGCATCAGCGCGAAATTCTCTCCAGCGA
>CAYQEW010000202.1:2301-2721 GCA_964416605.1 uncultured Bacteriovoracaceae bacterium
CAAAGCTTGTTGAATCATAAAATCCATCCAACCTCGTCTATCTTTATTATTAGAAAGTGCCATAGACACAATTTTAGCAAGAAAGAGTGCAAAAGCGTTTACCACTCCTTGGATAAGAGTCATTGTGACCATATCTCCATTTTCAATATGGGCTACCTCATGAGCAATAACTCCTTCGACCTCTTCTCTACTCATCGCTTGGATCAAGCCCTTTGAAACAGCGACAAGGGATCTATTTCTAGTTGGGCCTGTGGCAAAAGCATTCACTTCAGGGCTATTATAAACGCACACTTCGGGCATTGTGCTAATCCCTGCTACCTTGGCATATTGATAGACTCTTTGAACAACCCAGCCATACTCAGCATCATTTTGATCTAGGGGTTTCATTCCCATAGTCATCTTTGCCATAAAGCGGGAAAG
>CAYQEW010000203.1:0-2716 GCA_964416605.1 uncultured Bacteriovoracaceae bacterium
CATATTCTGCTTGATCAAATGCGTGAATCTCAAAATGACAAACAAAAAATTGGAACCACCGGAAAAGGTATTGGACCATGCTATGAAGATCTTACAGCAAGAAAAGCTCTTCTCATGAAAGATCTTCTTGATAAAAAGACCATCCAAAAAAAACTTGAAAATATCCTTCAAGAAAAAAATATTTTATTTAAAAATCTCTATGGATCAAGTTTTACTGCAATTGAAGAAGAAACCGAAAATCTTTACCAATATGGGCAAATTTTAAAGCCTTATCTTTGTGATACATTAACTGAATTAAATATCGCATCGGAAAAAAAACAAAATATTTTATTTGAAGGAGCACAAGGAGTTTTACTCGACATTAACTTTGGCTCCTATCCTTATGTAACATCATCTTCGCCTTCTCTCGGAGGTATCATCAACGGAACAGGTTTAGCCAAAATTCCAGATAATGTGATGGGAATTACAAAAGCCTATTGTACACGAGTTGGAGAAGGGCCTTTTCCAACAGAGCTTTTTGATGAGACCGGTAAAGAGATACAGCGCATAGGCAATGAATTTGGAGCGACGACTGGAAGAATTAGACGATGTGGGTGGCTTGATTTACCCATGCTCAAATATTCTTGTATGGTCAGCGGTATTAACCAAATTATCCTCACCAAACTTGATATCCTTCATCATTTTGATGAAATCAAAGTGTGTTATAAATACATCTATGAAAATCAAGAATACTCTTGCTTTAATCAAAGTATGAATTTTTCAAGCATTGAACCTGTTTATAAAACTTTCAAGGCGCCTAAAATTAATAATAAAGAACTGAGCGATGATGCAAAAGCTTATCTTTCTTATATTGAAAAAGAACTTGAAATACCTATAAAAATTGTAGCAATAGGTCCCGAAAGAGAAGATCTGATTATGAGATAGGTAACTTTAAACAGAAGGTGGTGTTCTTATTTTCTTCAACGTAAAATAAATCACCACCATTTAACTTTGCCATCATTTTTGACAAACTAAGTCCTAAACCTGTTCCCTTCCCAACTGCTTTCGTTGTAAAAAATGGATTGAATATTTTTTGTAAGTTTTCATTATTCATTATTTCACCAGAGTCTTTAATATAAATATAAACATCTTTATCTTTTTTCTCGATGGAAACCTCTATCCAACGATGATCTAAATGAGCGACGGCATCAATTGAATTATTTAATAGATTCAGTAAGATTTGCATAAGTTGAGTTTGATTAACAAAAAGAAAATGATTTTCTTGGGTTTTGTATTTGAATGTAATTTTTGAATTGTAAATTTTTTCTTTTATTGACTCAATGGCCATTGCTAAAATATCTGAAAGAACTATTTCTTCTTTTTCATGATCTCCTTGTTCTCCAAAAAGAAGTTTCATATTTTGAATGATTGAATTAGCTCTATTAACGGCTCCTAAAATTCCGTAAGCTTTTTCCTTAATATTGGGGTCATGAGCTTTGCGCTCAATATTTTGAGCATAACCAGAAATAATCGCAAGAGGATTGTTAATTTCATGAGCGATTCCCGCGGCCATCTCCCCTAAAGCAAGGAGACGATTATTCAGTTCAAAGTTTTTCTGACTTACATTGATAGCATTTAAAGAAGAGGATGCTTCTTTTTCAAAAATTTTTCGAATAAATAAAATAAATATAATTGGTAAAAGAAACTTAATCGCAGCCATTTTAAAAAATATAAACAATAACAAAAACCAAAAGAGAGCAATGAGTAAAAGTTTATTCGCAGAATAAAAATGATATACTAATAATACGTGCAACGAGACTAAGCAAATTAAACTCTCATAAGAAATTATACTCAAATGAAAGAAATAAAATATAAAAGCATAATCAATTCCAAAAAAGATTGTTTTAAACAATAAAGAATCATTCCATTTTTTCCCAAATAAGATTGGAATACTTTGAAAAAAATAAATAAAAAACAAAAGAGATTACTGAATTGATTTTCATTCATAAGTAAGTAGATCGCTAAAAAGAAAATTTTAGCGATAAAAACTTTTAAAACTGATTTATCTTGGATAATAAAATTAGGATATTTCATTAAATACTCTAGAGAAGTTCACCTTCTAGCTCGCCACCCAGAGCCTTCAAGGCTCTCACTTTAACTATTTTATTTTTTAAATCATCTCGATTGGTTTTCACTTTTATTTTCAAGAAATTTCCAGTGTACCCCGTGAACTCGCCCTGTTTGTTTTTCTTTTCAAATAAAACATCATGATCTTTCCCAACAGCACTCTGGGCAAAGTTTTGAAGCTTTTCACTGCCAAGATCAATTAATTTTCGGACTCGGTCTTTTTTTATCTCTGGACTGATTTGATCTGCAAGTTTAGCAGCGGTCGTTCCTTTGCGTTTAGAAAATGGAAAGACATGAAAATGAGTAATATTCGATCTCTTCAAAAAATCATAGGTATTTTGAAATTGTTTTTCTGATTCACCTGGATAGCCAACAATAATATCCGCTCCCACAGCAGAGCCAGGAAAATAAGAATCAACTTTATCTAAAACACTTTGATAATAGTCGATCGTGTATTTGCGACGCATTGATTTTAAAATACTGGGATCCGCAGATTGTATGGGAATATGAAAATGAGGCTGATAAATTTGAGAATCTTTGAGTACTAGGAGTAATTCATCCGTAATCGTATTGGGCTCCACTGAAGAAAGTCTTAAGCGTTTGAGGCCCT
>CAYQEW010000204.1:0-2693 GCA_964416605.1 uncultured Bacteriovoracaceae bacterium
TCGCTGGTAAAGGAAAGATTATATTTTTCAAAAAAATTTATCAGAAATTTAATTCCTCTGATACCCCATAAGGAAGGAGTCCCTCCGCCCATATAAAAAGTTTTGAGTGGCATTATCGTGATATTTTTCTCTTGGGTCTCAACAAGTAAAATCTGCATCTGCTCATGTAAATTATTTTCAAAAATTTCCCATTGCTCATTTTGTAGCGCAGAGTTTTTTAATTTTTTCTTAAAAAAATCACAATAGTCACACAGGTGAACACAATAAGGGACATGTAAATAAATACTTGAAAGCTCTGTCATGCTTGTTTAAGCCTAGGTTTTAGTTTAAGTTCATTGTTTAAGTTTAGTGTGTTATTTACAATATAGGAAAGGTATATGAAAACAAATTTAGTGACGTTAAAAAATAATCTCAAAACTCTTTTTATTGAATCCCCTGGAACAGGTGCTGGCAGTGTGCAAATTTGGTTTCGCGCAGGATCAGCACTCGAAAATAAAAGCAATGAAGGCATTGCTCACTTTTTAGAACACATGTTTTTTAAAGGCACCAAAAAAAGACCTGGCAGTGCCATCGCTCAAGAAGTCGAAAGCTTTGGCGGCGAGCTCAATGCCTTCACTTCTTTTGACTATACTTGTTATTACATTAATTCGCCGAAAGATAATATTATTCAAAGTATCGATATCCTTATGGATATGGTGAGCAATCCGCAGTTTAAAGAAGAAGATCTTATTCCAGAAAGAGAAGTGGTCTTTGAAGAGTACAAAAGAGCGCTCGATAATCCGAGTCAATATAATTTTTCTCAAATCATGGAAAATTCTTTTGAAGGAGCCTACGCTCATCAAATACTAGGTAATCCGCAAACCATTCTCAACTTTAGTGTTAATCAATTAAATGATTTTAGAAATAGCCATTACAATATTGCCAATAGTCTCTTGGTGGTGAGTGGCGATTTTGAATTAGATAAAGCGTCTAAAATTATTGAGACCTATAAAATGCCTGAAGGTAAAGAAACTCATTTTCCGGAATTTCATTTAAAAAAATCCTCTCATCTCAATATCCATACTAAAGATGTTAAACAAGCGGTTATCACTTACAACTGGGAATCTCCCGCTTATTTGTCCAAAGAAAGTGCCGCAAGAGACTTAGCACTTAGTTGTCTCGCTCATGGCGAAAGCTCAAGACTCTATCAATATTTGGTCATTCAAAAAAAGCTTATCAATAGTCTCTCCGCCTCAACGATGTTTTTTGCCAAAGGTGGAATTCATTTTTTAAGATTTTCTCTTCCTTTTGAAAATATCGAAAAAACGATGAAAGAAATTGAAAACTTCTTTCACTCCATTCAGACGAATCCTCTTTTAGAATCTGAAATGAGTAAAATAAAAAATCAATATATCGCCAGCAAAATTTATGAAAAAGAATCCATTGAGTCTTTTTCTTTTTCTAGGGGGCATGGCTTTGCTCAAAATGGAGATATTCACTGCGAAGATAAATACATTGAAACGATTGCCAGTCTTTCTTGTCATGACGTTAACCACGGATTAAAAGAAATTTTAGCGACACCAAATCAAGTGACGCTACAGATAGCAGATGAATTCAAAAAAATTATACCAAGTCTCAAAAAGAAACTTTCGACTCATCAAAAGAATTTAAATATTAAAAATAATAATTTAAAAAATCATTCATTTAAAATCTCTAAAAGTCATTTTGATTCAGAGGTAAGAAAAATTGAAATCGCAGAGAATGTGACTTTTGTGCATCGCTATCATCCCATGACTCCAACTTTTAGCATGCAACTTTTTGCGCATGGTGGACTCATCGAAGAAAATGCCAAAACCAATGGGCTTTATAATCTTATTGCTCGCACTCTGACCTATAATTATGATGGAATCAAATACGAGGACCTCACCCAAGACCTCGAAAATAAAAGTGCCTCTCTCAGCGGTATCGCAGGTAAAAATGCTTATGGTATATCGCTCCATGGCCAGACAAAAGATATCACCAGTCTTCTTGAACATTTTTTTCAAACATGGTTTGCCCCAAGTTTTACGAAGAAATATTTTGATTTGGAAAAAAAACTTATCCTACGAGCTCTGGAAAATAAAAAACGCGATCCCGCCAAACAAGTTTTTCAAGAGCTGGGAGAAATTATTTTTAATACTCACCCCTACTCTCTTGATGTTGCCGGAAACGAGAAGTCTCTTAAAAGTCTTAGTGTCGATTTAGTCAAAAAAACCCATCTTGCCAACACCCACAAAAAACCAGTTGTTATAACCTACGTAGGAGATCTTCCTCTTGATGAATGCCTTAATTATTTTCAAAAATATTTAAATCTATTTGCTAAAAGAAGTAGTAGCAAAAAATTAAATGAAAAAATTATTTCTCAAAATATTTTTGATAAACACCTTGTTTTTGATCGAGAACAAACTCAAATGTTTATTGCCTTCAATGGTTATCATTTACAAGCCAAAGAAAATCTCTATTTAAAAATACTTACCGCTCATCTCTCGGGCCAAGGCTCCGATTTATTTGTCGAAGTACGCGATAGACAAGGACTTTGCTATGCCGTTCAACCCGTGCATTTTGCGGGACTCTCTGGCGGTTATTGGGGAATTTATATTGGAGCTGGACATGGCAAAGAGCAACTTGCGGCGAGTGCCATTCTTGGGATTTTAGAAAAACTGGCGAGCGATGGT
>CAYQEW010000205.1:0-2671 GCA_964416605.1 uncultured Bacteriovoracaceae bacterium
TGAGAAAATTTCAGAAGTGATTTAAAAAGAGCGAGAGCCAAAGAAGATGCCTCTTCTGATGAAGTTGAATTAAAAATCTCATCGAAAAAAACCAAGGATTTTTCTTTAAAGTTTCGCATCAAATTCATGTACTGCCGACATTCAGCTGAAAAAGAACTTAATCCTTCTTGGATATTTTGTTGATCATGGGAAAAATAATAAATATTTTGATAGGGATAGAGTCTTGCCATTTTAGCATTAACTCCAACTCCCATATGCATCAATAAATGAGAAAGAGCAATGGACTTTAAAGCAATCGTTTTTCCTCCCGTGTTGGGGCCCGAGAGAATGAGTCCTCGCTTATTTTTTCCATTAAAATCATTGAGAATCGAATTCTTTATAAGGGGATGAAAAAAACCGTGAAGAACAAACTCTTCTTCACTCTCAACAACTTCTGGAATACAAAGTGATAAATTCTCGTGATAAAGAGCTTTGGCACACATTAAATCTAAATCATAAACCGCCTCTAAAAGCTCTAAGATATGATCAGAATGAAGAGACAAAAAAGAAGATAATCTTTTATAAATTTTATAAAGCATTTCTTTTTGTTCTGAAAGTAGCTCCAGTCTTTTTTTATTGAGTTCTTTTATCGCAAAAGGCTCCACATAAAAAGTTTTTCTCGATTCGGAGGAATTTAAAATTGCCCCATGAGATTTTTGATAAAAGTCTGCATTGATCGCCACAACATAATAATCGTTATAAGTATCTGAACCTAAAAATTGAAATGAGTTTTTGTAAAGATGATCAAATTTCAGCGAATCAATTTGCTGACGAATATTTATTTCAAGAGAAAATATTTCTTTTTGAATTCCAGCTAATTCTGGATGAGCCATAAAATCAATTTGCCCATTAGGGGTAATTATTTTTCTAATTTCGCTAACAAAAGAATAATAAACCTCTCGATATTCTTTACTTGAGAGAATGTTAAGATCGAGCGATAGCTCAATGAGAAGCGCTATCTCATGTAAATTATGAACATCTAAAACACCACTTTTTTTTGCATAAACAAGAGAGTTAGCAATTGTATGATCTGCATTCAAATAAGAAAGCCCCTTATGTATCTTCTCTAGTTGCTCTCGATCATTGGTAACAAGAAATGTTTTTAATTCTTGATAATGTTGTCTAAGACTTTCTGGTTCTTGAAAAAGAGGAGCTTCACTTAAAGTACTTTTAGTTTGAGAAAAATGGGCATAAGATAGAAGAACATCTATAACCATGGGCCAATCAAGTAAATTTAAATGATCTTTATCCAAAAACATAAAACCTTATCTCTTAGTATTTTTGATTTAAATAATTTAATCCAAAACTTTTCTTTTGTGCAGAAAATGTACTCTACAAAGTATATTCTTGCTATAAGCCTTCGTTCTCAAGGGAAAAATATTTGGTTGCTGATTGGAAGGGGCTATCCTGTTCAAGGCTTATGGCAACATACTCAACCTCCTCCTTCCAGCATTAGAACAAGAGATTTTTGGCTAGAATACTTACGTAAACATCTTGAGGATCAAATTCTCACCCAAGTGCATTGCGATAAACAAGATCGTTCTTTTCTTTTTGAGACATATAAATCTAAGCAACTTAATTTTTATGGTTTTTTTTACAGTGGAAGAGAGACCTATTTCTTTCACCTTGAGAATAAAAATGGTGAAACTCATATTTTTTACAGCTGGAAAAGTAAAGAAGTAAATCCGAAAATTACTTTTTCCATTGAGGATTATTTTGATTTATTCAATGAAGTAGGCAGAAGAGAATTACTCAATCTTGAAATAACATCTGCCATTTTTTCAGGTGAAGAAATCTATGAGTCTGAAAAAAAATTACTCTCTTCTTTTCCCGAAAACAACAGTCAAAAAAACAAAATAACTAAAATAAAAATAGATTTAGAGCGAATTAAAAAATGGCGACAATTGGCGCAAAGTATTTCTTCGCTTGAAATAATCCCAGATAATAAATGTGTTATAGAAGGAATTTCATTTAATTTTAATCGCCAATTAAATTTCCATCAAAAAATTGATCTTATCTATCAAAAAATAAAACGATTAAAAAAAGCTGAAATCATTCAAGAAGAGAGACTAAAAAAAGAAGAAGCTCATCAAACTCCGACTAAAGTTTCTCATCATATTGCTCTGAGAGGTCCTCTTTTCTCATCCCATAAAAAAAATACTTCTCCTATAAAAAATCAATCACAAAACTACACTGTTATTCAAACTGATTCTTGTTCTTGCGCCATCGGTCTTAATGCTCAAGGCAACGATGAATTGAGAAACAATTGGGCTCACAAAGATGATTGGTGGTTTCACCTTGAAGATGAAACGAGTCCTCATATCATTCTCAAGCTTAAGACGAAAACTCTTGATATAAAAACAATTAAAGAAATCGCTAATATCATGAGGGCTCATTTAAAGAAGTCCGATGAGCCTCTCTCTCTTATTTATACTCAAGTAAAAAATCTTAAAGGCGTTAAAGGCAAAGCAGGAGCTGTTACCGTGAAAAAAGAAAAACATATTAAGATTTAACTTTAGCATAAACACTAAACAACTGGGCAAACTGGCAGTCTTGGGAGACTGGCAATCAGGGCGCTTTAAACGCGTGTATAGTAAGGCACATGGTGAACAAATACGCCAAGCAGCATAGT
>CAYQEW010000206.1:0-2649 GCA_964416605.1 uncultured Bacteriovoracaceae bacterium
AGATCGAGACACGGATAAGGTCATTAGCCTTATGGATTTTTATGTCGACAGTCTGAGAGTAAAATTTACTCCACCTACACCTGTTTCTAAAAATATAGACCCAGAACCAGTTGTTTTAAAGACAGAGGTTTTGATTGAGCCTCCACCAATTCCTAAAAAAGAAAAAAAAATTGAATCTGAAATTTTAACTAAGGTAAAAAAAGAATCCACATTCTCTTTTAAAATATTTTTGGTTCCCATCGTTTTATTGATCACAGTTCTTTTAAGAGATTTATATATTTTTAGATTTCAAAATGCTCCACGCCCAGCCAATATGAATATTCTTGATTATGAACGCTATCAAAAATTAAGTGCCCATCACCAAGGATTTTCTTCTGCTGTTCAATTGGCGATTTCAAGAGATAGTAAGCAATTTTGGTTATTTACGGATAATCCGTTAGAGGCTCAGTTAGAATTGACTTTAGAGGGCTTGCAAAATAAATATTTGGGAAAGGAGCCCGTTCGTTTTAAGGCTTTAGGGCAGCTGACTAAACACCGAGCTGAATTTAGCCAGTTTGAATTTGAAAAGGGAAGTCGAATATATCCAGGCTACTATCAAGTAGAAATTAAATCTTCTCAAGAAAAAAATCCTTATTGGTTACTCCGGTATTTTTTAACAACTCCCAATCATATTAATAAGAGAACAATTCTCTACTTAGCGTCTCTTTCACCAGAGCAATTTAAACCTCTGCTTGAAAATTTTTTACGAAAAAAATACGTTGGCAAAAATCGTTATTGGGAAGATTTACAACAAAAATATGAAACAGTTGAAATGATTATTTTGCAGATTATGGATAAATTTAAAGTTTTTTATAGTGGGGATGATGAGTTAAAAGATTTAGAAAAAGATTATGCTAAAAGCTTTGGTAGTTTTTTCTCTGATTTAGTGATTCGCAATCAGAATAGCCATGTGGAATTGCGCAGTTTTCAATCAAGTGATAGAGATAAGATGATTGAGTACTATCAAAAACTCTCTGAAATATGCAAAAGTTTTGGCGTTAAAATAAGCCTTATGTTTGATTCTCTTGCCAAAAATAAAAACAAACCAACTTATCAAGAAGTGGAAAAAGAAATGCTTGCAACGCAAGCAGACGTTATAAAAACGAAAGAAGAAATTGAAACCTATTTAAAATAGGCTTGAGGTAAATCCATTTCATTCTCATAGGAAATCCATTCAAAGCCTTTACTATTCTTGGAAAGGCTTGCTCCCCATTTTTTTTCATCGTGATCAAAAATAGCGATGAGATTATGTTTGTAGATAAAATTTAAGAAAGTACTTTTTTCAACACTCGAAATTCCCGGTGAGATATCATAGCCCATTACCCAAGCAGGATTAAGATGATGAGTTGTAGGCAACAGATCTCCTAAAAAAAGAAAATCTTGGTTATAGGGATGGATATGAAATGGAGTGTGTCCATGACTTGTTTTAAAGAGAAGTGGATTTTCTTTAAAATCTAGAATAATGCCTTCATCTCCTTCAAGCCAATGAATTTGATTTTTCTTTTGATAAAAGTCGATGGCTTTTTCATAATAAGAATTTTGAAAAGAGCCGTAGTCACGAGGCGTTGCTTTGAAAGAATAATCAAAGTGTTTGCGATGAAGGTGCAGCGTTGCATTGGGGAAGGTAAGCAGAAGCTCTCCGGTTTTTTGAGAAAGTAGTCCTCCACAGTGGTCAAAATGAAGATGAGAAACAATAACATCTGTAATCTCTTCAGGACCTAGCTGACATTTTTTTTTCAGGGCTTCAACAAGACCTGATGGATTTTTGGTCATTCCAAAACGTTCTTGAAATGAGGATTCGTGATAGTCGCCTATTCCCACATCAATCAGAATATGACGGTTTTCTTGTTTGATAGCTAAAACCCTTAGATCCATACAGATTCGATTGAGTTCATCACATTCAATTGCCTTTTGCCAAAGGGGTTTGGGGATAATGCCAAACATGGCTCCCCCATCTAACATAAAAGAATTTGTAGAGAGTAAAGAGTATGTAATTTTTGTCATAGATTCCTTAATTTTATATTGTAATGAAGGGCATTCTACATTATGCTTGGGGCAATTTTAGAGCAATAAAAGCCAAGGGGCAAATAATGAATATTCATGAATATCAAGCAAAAGAAATTATGAAAAAGTATGCCATTAATGTTCTTAATGGAGGCGTGGCGACAACTGCAGATGAAGCAGTGGAAGTCGCGAAAAAATTAGGCGGCAAGGTTTGGGTTGTGAAAGCGCAAATTCATGCTGGCGGAAGAGGAAAAGGCGGAGGCGTTAAAGTTGCAAAATCGCTAGATGAAGTAAAATCTTTTGCCAATCAAATTATCGGTATGAATTTAGTGACACATCAAACAGGACCTGAGGGCAAAAAAGTTTTAAAGGTTCTTATCGAAGAAGGTTGTGAAATCGACCATGAATACTATGTGGGAATTGTTCTTGATCGCGCGAAGGGCAAAGTCACAATGATGGCCTCATCAGAAGGTGGCGTAGAGATTGAGAAAATCGCAGAAGAAACTCCTGAAAAAATTATAAAGGTAGCGATTGATCCAGCAGTTGGTTTTTCTTCTTATGTGGGACGCAAACTATCTTCAGGTATTGGCTTAAACAGTGCTCAAG
>CAYQEW010000207.1:0-2627 GCA_964416605.1 uncultured Bacteriovoracaceae bacterium
CCTAATCCAAGTGCGGCGCTTTCAGATTCTGCGACCCAGTGGCCCATGGAAAAAACCAAAGAATTACTTGAGAAATTATTAAAAATTAAAGAGGCGTGTGATGCGTGAGCATATGGAAAAAAATGCGGCAAAATTTAAAGATAAATTAAAATTGATTAAGGTTGCATTGTTTGATGTGGACGGGATTTTAACTGATGGCAGAGTCTATTACCAAGGCGAAGAAATGGGGTTTAACCGTTTCTTCCATATTCACGATGGTTATGGGCTTAAACTATTGCAAAAAGCCGGGATAAAGGTCGGAGTGATTACCGGTGGCAATAGCTTAGGAGTGATGAAACGATTTGAAAATCTCCAATTAGATCATATTTATCTTGGCAATGAAGATAAACGCAGTGCTTATTTAGATATTTTACAAAAAGAAAATGTTCAAGACGAAAATATTCTCTATATGGGGGATGAGTTTTTTGATATTCCCCTTTTGCAAAGAGCGGGATTTTCGGCAACCAATAAACAGGCTCATTTTGAGGTACAGGAGTGTGTCGATTATATCACGCTTCGGGATGCAGGTATGGGGTGTGTAAGAGAAGTGATTGATTTGGTTTGTTTAGCGCAAAATATTCGCCCTGAAATTCCTGATTTTTTTAAGTAATTTTTACACACAAACCCCTTTAATACTTACATACTTTAATTTCTTTGCTTAAAGTGTGGCTCATGAAAAAACATATCCTTATTCTTTCTTTGTTTGCATTTAATCTAACCTTTGCTTCGAGAGGTTACTTAGGTTCTCCTAACTGTGCTGACACAACCTTTTCTGTTAGCTATGGATATGTAAATGGTTATAGCTGTAATATTCATGATCTCACTGGCGATAAAAAGAATGAGGAGACCCTTGCTCCTGCCTCAGTTGTTAAGCCAGAAAACTTAGGGAGTCAGGATATAAAGAAAAAGCCAGTGGCTCAAGAAGAAAAGCAGGAAGAAGTTGAACAAAAAAAGACTGCTTGGGATAAGTTAAAAGAAAAAATAAAAATGTGGGAAGGAAAGTGTGGACAAATTGCTGCAGCAAACGTGGTGAGTAATTTATGTAAGCGAGCAGTATCCGCTGTTGAGATAAACGATTTTGCCAGTGATATAACACCAGGAAGCAAGTCCAGCACTTTAAGAAAATATTTTAATACCTTCACCCATCATGAAAAGACTGAAGCAAGATGTCCTGTCCTCTATCAAAAGACACTGCTTAGAACCAATGCAAAGGATGAAGGAAGCTATATTCAACTTTTGCATGACTACGTGAAAGGGAGTAAGGGAATTGTTAAAAATATTCGCGTGGTTGAAAAGAAAAAAACCAATGTAACTCCTACGATTGTTTGTCTCAATGATGAGGGGATTCCTCACTATACAACGGTTATGGACGTGATGAATTATACGCCAAGCACAGATAAGAAAATTAATGAAGGATGTCGTATCGTCACCAATGATGGTGGGGGGCAATATATTGAAACCTGTAAAGCATTTGCCCAAAAAGCAAAAATGGCTTTTGACCGTACATTTGATATAGATACTTTCTTTGCAAAACAGAGCTGTGGTATTTTTTCTATTTATTTTCTAACAGATGACCAGCTTTGAGGAGGCGATTAACAATTGCCTGCCAAGCAGGAACATCTTTAATAGCATTAAAATATTCCAATACAATCACGTCAAAAGAAGAGTCAGAAGAAGACTGCCTAAGCATTGAGTAAAGCTCTCGTGCCGCAATATCGGGATACTCAGAGAGTTTTAAAAAAGCAATTCGATCACTTTGAATCAATTCTCGATCTTTGCTTGATAGGATTTCAGGAATGAGAAAAAACGGAATGGTTGGTTGGTAATGAAAGGGAAGATCGCCTGGGCTTGATGTTTCAAGTTTACTTTGAAAAGTATAATGAGGAATAATTTTTAGAATTTCTTCCTTTGAAATCATTCCAGGTCTGAGAATATTAAATGCTAAATGCGCTTCATCTAAGTATACAATTGTAGATTCAATTCCCACCTGACACGGGCCTCCATCAAGAGTTGCAATTTTTTGATTAAATTCACTCTCAACATGCTGCGCATTCGTCGGACTTGTTTTGCCGAAAAGATTGGCACTAGGCGCTGCGAGAGGAGATTTTACCATTTCAATAAGCTTTAGAGTGAGCTCATGGTTGGGCATTCGCAGTCCCACATTGGGCAATCCAGAGGTAATGAGATGAGAAACTTGCTCGTTTTTGGGTAAAATAAGAGTTAAGGGGCCGGGCCAAAAGGCTTGTGCTAGCTTTGTTGCGGCCATGGGCCAATGCAGTACAAGAGATTGCGCCATTTCTATATTGGAAACATGCACAATCAAAGGATCAAAAAAAGGACGTTTTTTGGTGGCAAATATTTTTTTGAGTGCCTGTTCAGAATCAATCCTTGCCGCTAAACCATAGACAGTTTCAGTGGGGATCGCTACAATGTCCTGATTGTTTAAGGTTTGAGCCGCCTCTTCAAATGATATAAGCATACGGGATAAAATCATGAGTAAATCAAATTTTCAAGAACTACTTGATAAAGAACATACTTGGCCGGACTACTTTGTCTTTAAGTTTATTATTCCTAAAGATAGTCTTGTT
>CAYQEW010000208.1:0-2625 GCA_964416605.1 uncultured Bacteriovoracaceae bacterium
AATGAAGCTATTATTATCAATTTAACCACCGGTGAGCTGATCTACAAAGAAAATGGTCAAAATATTAATGTGGGACAAATTAATAAAAATCAAGAAACGATTGATGGACTTCTTTTTGATCAAAATATTTTAGATAAAAAAATTGAAAGTCAGTTTCATTTTAACTTTGATAATCCCAAAACAATTCTAGGTAATATTAATGACTTCTATATTGAGCTGCCACAAAATAAACTTTGGTATAAAGATATAAATGGTTGGAACCCTCTTGATGTTTTTGTGAGTCAAGATTTTTTTCAAATTATAAAAAAGAATTTTGAGTTAACCCAAAATGATCTTTTAGAATATATTAATTTATTAGTTTATAATCCAAGTGTGAGCATTGCTTTTAATAACTTTTTTGAGCTCAATCTCAAGTTAAATTTCAAACTAGATAAAAATAAAAATATTTTAAAAATTAGTCTCTTAAAATCAAGTTTTGATTTTTTAAAAAATTTAACTATTGAGGAACTCGAAAAAATTATTCAACTTACTTTTGTCGATGAGGAAGGAGTTGTTAAGTCTCCGGTGGTGACGGGTTTTCTGGGACTACAGGTGGCGGGGATTGGTATTCCTTTTAGGCCAACCAATATTTTAAATATGCTGCAAAAAGATAAAGAGTACGTAACGATGCTTGTTTATAAACCGATTATTGAAAAAATTAGGGAATTGCCAGGACTTCTTTTTAAGGAAAACTTTGGAGTTTGGGACGTCGAAAGCAATAAAAAATTTAATTTTAAAATACCGTCCATTATCAATGAATCGCTTAGTGCTCAAGTTGCAGTTGAGTCTATTAATGTTGCTCAAGATGATTCATTTCAAATTTATGCCAATACTGATTTTTTTATGGATGGCGTTGCGGATAAGAATGGCGATAGTCAAAGTCAAAGTTGGAATGATTTTTTGAAGTCTGTTGCTGACATCAAAGAGAAGCATTCTCAAGGTAAAGGGGATGTTTTTTTTAGTTTTGATTCTTCTGCTTTAGCTAAACTGGTTAATACCGCTATCGAGTCAAAAGCCGTAACAGAAAAATTGCCACCAGTTTTTAAAATCGGTCCGAAAGGCATTGTTCCTTTGTTTGATAATAAAGTAGATGGACGCTATGTTGTAGACTTTATTTTTTATCCTAAGAGGAAAAAAGCATTTGAGTTTTTTCTGCGCGCAAAATATTTGCGTTTTCCAGTTATTATTACTCCTCAAATTGATTTTGTTTCCTTGGATGGGTTGCCTCATTTAACACTCGCACTTAAAAATATAGAGTTTGCACCCAATGGCTTTGACTATAAACGCTATGGTTTAGAAAATAATTTAGATAAAATTCAATTTTCTAAATTAATGAAGAATGTAGTGAATGTTATCGAAGATGAAATAAAATATTTTTATGAATTAGAACAGGTTGATCGCCGCGGTTTTTGGCAGCAAATTCTGGGAAAAGTTTTTGCGAAATTGATTAGAAAAAATATTGATTCAAATTCTTTGCCGGTTCTTCCTCTGCCTTTCCTCAAGAATTTGGAAATGCTCGATTTTGATTTATACTCTGATGGTTTTGGCAGAATTAATTTACTTATTAAAATAAATGCGGATAATAAAAAGTTAAGAGAAAGTTTATCTAAACCACTATAGAGGAGAAGAAATGAGTGTTTTAAAAGAATTTAAAGAGTTTGCAGTGCGTGGAAATGTTATCGATATGGCTGTCGGGGTTATCATTGGAGGAGCTTTTGGAAAGATTGTGACTTCTTTTGTGAATGATGTCGTGATGCCGCCTATTGGGAAATTAGTAGGAGGGGTTAATTTTTCAGAGCTTTATTGTAATCTGTCTGACGCTACTTATAATTCGATTGCAGAAGCAACTGCTGCAGGTGCACCAATTGTGAAGTATGGTGCGTTTATTCAAACAATTATTGATTTTACGATTGTTGCTTTTGTTATTTTTATGGCAGTTAAAGGGATTAATTCGCTTAAGAAAAAAGAAGTGGAAGCCGCTCCAGCTGCTCCAGCAGAAGATGTTGTTCTTCTTAAAGAAATTAGAGACCTTCTAAAAAAATAAAGTTTCGTGCCCCTATTTCGCCTAGGAATATGGGCACTTTTTTAAAAATCTTGTTACTGCTTTTTTTTCATAACTACTTAAAATTATTTATAATAATATAAAAATTTTTTTTTCTTTTATACTTTCTTCTAGGGAGAAATGTTGATGAAAAAAATAGTTTTTCTTTTTCTTGTAGTGTCGTGGCAAAATTCCTATGCCCTTAACAGTGATTCAATTAATTTAAATTCTACCGTCGATTTTGCCTGTGAGATTAGTTGGGATGTCGATCCCGTTGCTTCTAACTTGGATATAACCGCAAATCAGTCTCATCTCTATATTGGAAGACTTAATGTGCAAGCTAATGATGAAGTTAAAGTTCACTATGATCTTCCGCATGAAGAAAAACTTATTCATAATTCGATGACGTCTCAATATTTTTCTTTCGCGTCCGTAGATATTGCCAACAGCGGTTCTTATTCTGGAACAGTGAACTTTCCTTTATCGGGCTGGGTGTACCTAGGAAGTCCGGGTCACACGGTGAATTTTTGGCAAGATCATTTTCT
>CAYQEW010000209.1:0-2605 GCA_964416605.1 uncultured Bacteriovoracaceae bacterium
TTTTGTATTTAGTAAAACTAGCTGTAAAGAGAAGAAAAAAAATAAAGATAAAAACGGCATCTAAAATAGGAACAAGATTCAATTCTTCTTGTTTCTTCGGAGTTCTTCTTCGTGAGCTAGGTTTACTATACATAATTTAAACAGCTTTCTTTTTTGTTCCGAGTAAATCCAGAAGTTTTACCGAAAACTCATCAATTTCTCCTACAATTTTCTCTGCTTTATTATTTAACACAGCATGAATAAGAAGAAGGGTAATCGCAGAAAAAAGACCCAGAGCTGTTGTGTTCATTGCCACTGCAATACCAGAAGCAAGGAGTTCTGCCTTTTGACTTGGATCAGCTTGAGCAACGGCACCAAAAGATTGGATAAGACCTTGAATTGTACCAAGGAGTCCAAAAAGTGTGGAAATATTAGCGAGAAGTTGCATATTGCCTAAGCGTTTTTCAACTTTGGGAATGACTTCTAAGGCAGTTGCGTCTAAGGCATTTTGAATTTGTTCTAATTTTTCCCCCGTTCTTTTGAGACCATTTTTTAGAACTCTTGGCAGAACAGCTTTACTCGCAGAACAAATGCGTATTGCGCCAGGGATATCATTGCTTAAAACATAGCGCTGAAGCTCATTCATGAAAGAAGGTCCATCGGTATCATACATAAAGAAAAGCACGATAAATCTTTCAATGGCAATGCCTATTCCAAGCATAAATAATGCCAAAATAACCCACATGAAAATTCCACCTTCTTGCATGAAAGTTGCTAAAAAGTTAATCGTTGAAATGATACTATTCATTTGAGAACTCCTTATAGGATTATATTTTAGTGTAAATTAAGAAGGATAGAGAGAGGGGGAGGTTTTTACCTCTTTCGTTTACAGTAAGTTCTATCGGCATTACAATAAATGAAATTATGCGAAGGAATTATTATGGGCATGGATTTATTTCGTCAGGGCGGCTTTATTATGTACCCGCTTCTTATTTTCTCAATACTTGCTTGGTCAATAGGTCTGTATAAAATCTTTACTTTATGGTCCTTTGGAAAAGAGTATGAAAAAGTTTACGAGGATGTTCTGCAACTCATTCAGGCGAATCGCTTGAGTGAACTGAGTAGTGCCTTTAGACGTGCAAATGTTTTTATTGCGAATCCTTATGAGACGGTTATAGATCGAGTTCATAATTCAAAAGAAGAAATGCTGGAAAGACTTTCTCGCAAGCTAGTAGAAACAAATTCAATGCTTAAAAAAGGATTATGGATATTAGGTTCAATTTCTTCTTCTGCTCCTTTTGTCGGATTATTTGGAACAGTTATGGGAATTATGGGATCTTTTAAAGCTATTGGCACAACGGGTAAAAGCGGTTTCTCCGTTGTGGCGGCTGGAATTTCAGAATCTTTGGTGGCTACAGCGGCAGGTATTATCGTGGCGGTGGTTGCTCTTTTATTTTATAATTTTTTGCAAACCAGAGTGAATGCGATAGCCACTGATTTTCGTTTAAAATTAGAAGAGGTTGCCGATATCATTTTTACGAATAAATCACAAGGTAAATAGAATATGGCAATGAATAATAATTTGGGCCAAGATGAAATTGTTTCTGATATTAACATGACTCCTCTTATCGACGTTATGTTGGTTCTTCTTATTATTTTTATGGTGAGTTCTTCTGCCGCGATTGAGTCTGGGCTTAATGTCGATTTGCCCGAGGCATCGACGGTGAATGAAGCCCCTCCTTCTAGTTTAGTGATTTCGCTCTCAAAGTCAGGAGAGATTGCCGTAGCTGGTGATGTGGTTACGATGGCAGATCTTAAGGCTAAAATTATAAAAGGACTTGCAGAAAAAAAGACAACAACGGTTGTTTTGGAAGGGGATGGCCAGTCTTCTTTGAATTCGGCTTTTGATGTGATGAATGTTGCCAAAGAGGCTGGTGCTAAAGAATTTGCTCTTGCAGCAAAATTAAAAGATTAGTTTTTTTCAATTTCAAGTAATTTTATTTTAATATCTATTCCTCCCGAATAACCTCCTAGAGTGCCATTTGATGCAATAACTCTATGACAAGGAATAATGAGGCAAATAGGGTTCTTACCATTGGCATTTCCCACAGCTCGACAAGCTTTCTCTTGTTTTATTTTTAAAGCAATATCTTTGTAAGAACAGGTCTTTCCAAAAGGAATTTTAAGTAATTCTTTCCAAACTTTTTTTTGAAAAGCCGAACCCTCTGGCGCAAGAGGAAGATCAAATTTTTTTCTTTGACCCGAGAAATATTCTTCTAGTTGCTTAACTGTTTTACTGAGAACTTCAGAGTCTTTCAAAGATGTAACATAGGGGATATTTATTTTTTGAAGAGAGACTTGATGAAGTCCCTGTTCTGAAGCAACCAGATAAAGCGCACCAATTTTTGATTGAAATTTATATTGCCACATTTATTTATAATTTTGGGGGAAAATTTTTCGCTCAATTCCTTCAATGAGAAGGTGAATAATTTTGATATGGATTTCTTGAATTCGCTCAGTTTGGCTACTAGGCACAACAATAGGAAAGTCCACTAAGTTTTTGAGTTTTCCGCCATCTTTACCAAGAAGCCCAATTGTCTTAACGCCCATTCTGTGAGCTTCCCTA
>CAYQEW010000210.1:0-2570 GCA_964416605.1 uncultured Bacteriovoracaceae bacterium
GTTGATGATCCGTATTTTGTTCAATTTCAGAAATACAGAATTTTTTATAAATCATTCCTTTGGCATTCAGATTTGCATTGGTGCCCTTGAGCGGATTGGCGCGCATAAAGCCCCCAGTGCTTTTTCCATCGATGAGATAAATAGTCACTTCGGCAGGCATGTCATCGTATTTAATAATGGTTTCGATCCCTTCTTGAATAAGCACTGAATCAAATTTTAAATTATTTTTTCCGATATCCATTTTATTGCGAGTTTTTCTATTCATTTCTCGCACCTCATTGCCAGAACTGACAACGGAGATACCCATTCCATAAGTTCCTTGAGAGGCTTTAATAAAGACTGGATTGCCTTTGGGAAGCTCCGCAAGAAGCATATCTGTTTCGTTGGCTAATTTTTCAATTCCTTCTTTTGAAGAAAAATCGACACCACTTACTTCCGAAAATTTTGCGGAGATGAGGTCAACATCTATATCAAAGTGGTCACAAAATTTCTTGGCGACATTGTGATAAGATTTAAAGTGTGTTGTTTTTTGGCGGGTGGTCCATCCCATAAAAGGAGAGGGAGTGACGGGAGTCATAAGATTTTTCCAATCGACATCAAGAGGCGCAGATTGATCATTATTTAAAATAAGAAAATGAATTTTCTTTTCCCCGACAAAGCTTTCATGATCTTTAAAATGAAGAGGATAAAGAGTGAGCTGGTGATTAGAAAATGAGGTAAGAGTTATTTCTTGATTTAACGATTCAGAAAAAAGAGCATGATCAGGAGAGCATATTACAACTGGATGGCCGCTATTTTTGATAACTTCTGATAAGGCGTAGAGATGGTCGAGATAGTATAAGTTTTTAGTATGTGATTCTGGTATAATGCCAATCACATCACCTTCTTTTAAAATATTGCCAAAATAAATTTTCATTCTTTCGCCAATCATGGCCATATCAAACATGCAGACATTGTTAAAGCCCGCGGGATAGAGGTTATTATCAACGGGAGCAAACTTAGTGCGGCTTTCTCTTATATCAACACTGGTGTAAAAAGGAGCCGCCACGTTGGCGAACTGTTCGTCAATATAGCTGTTGATAGCATTCCAGTTATTAGAAAAAAAATCTTCTAAACTTATTTTATCTTTTATCATGAGTTCTCCATTGCTCTGTGAGGTTTTGCAATTGTTTCTCTAGATTCTCATGAAAGATATCTGGAAATTCAAGACTCATATCAAAGTATTGATGGGCCAATTGTTTAACTTGATCTTGATTATGAACAAGATTATTTTTTAATTTTTTTAGTTTGGCTGATTTGGGGGCCCAAGAGAGTATTTCAGGGGGCAAGAAAAAATTCATCGCCAAAATGGAGCGCCCTTTTATTCGGGTAGATATTTTTTGATAAAGAGTTAGACCTTGTTGGTTTTTATTTTGTTGGCTAGAGGTCACCAGATACCAAAGTGAATCAGAACAATTAAGTTCATTTTCCATGAAAGGAATAACTTCTTTAAACAGTGGTTGTGTTAAATGAAAAAGATTTACAGCTTCAATAAAATCGCGAATAAACTGAGGAGCGGTTACTTTTTCTAGATAGTGCAATAGTTTATCAGTTCCTGATTGAATAATTTTTCCGATCAAGCTCGAGCGAGAAGATGGTGAGAGAATTTTAAAAATCTCAATAATATACCCATCAAAGAAATGAAGCATTTTTTTGGAGCTTTCTAAAAAATCAATAAAGTGTTCACCTGGTGCAGTGTCAATGACAATCACATCATATTTCTGCGAAGTGTATAATTGATAAAGTTCAAAGGCTGAAAAAATTTCATTCATCCCGCCAAAAGGACGTGCGATAGTCGAAAGAATGGAGTTTTGAGTAAAATCTATTTGGGCTTTTTCGGCGAGAATTTTAAGTGTACTTGCAGGATTAATAAGTAGAACATCTAAATTTTCTTGAATCGTTTCAACGATTCCCCCCTCTTGATTTTTTAAGTTGAGAAGTTGTTTTAGACGGTGTGAGGGATCAATTGTCATGAGGGCAACTTTATGGCCACATTCTCTTAGGTAGAGGGCGCGAGAAGTGGATAGAGTTGTTTTTCCAACTCCGCCTGTTCCGCAAAATATTTCAAATCTTGTTTTATTCATATAAGTTTATAAGCACAAATTGAAGATATGTTTTTTTTATATTTTTCATATATTTTTTCTTCAACTTCTATTTTTCTCTTGAGAAATTCTGGAAGATTTTCAAATTCATTTTGAGTTATTGTTGGAACCAGATATTGATTGAGAATAATATTGGTTTTTATTTTGGGGTAAAGTTCTTTAATGCTTTCTTGAAGCTCCAAAGATTCTTCTAAGGCTAAATGTGTTGGTATGGCCACAATATTAATCAGCGTAGACTCTTCACAGAGAACAGATTCAAGATCGAGGGCATCACTAAATAAAATTCCTGATTTAAAAATACGGGGAAAATTTTTAAATGAATCAAGGAGGGCTTTAAAATGACCAGAAGAAGGGGCATCAAAAATAATTTTTTCTTCTTGCTTCGTTCGTAGAACATCAAGTACTTTTCCTAGGTTGATTAAATTGCCA
>CAYQEW010000211.1:0-2519 GCA_964416605.1 uncultured Bacteriovoracaceae bacterium
AAGCGCAAGTGATCGTGGTCAATACTTGTTCGTTTGTGGAATCGGCGAAAGTGGAGTCCATCGAGACAATACTTGATATGGCTGATTATAAAAGTGCTGGGACGTGTAAAGCGTTGGTGGTGTCGGGATGTCTTGCTCAACGTTATGCAAGTGATTTAGAAACAGAAATGCCCGAAGTCGATTTATTTATTGGCACGGGGGAATATAATAAAATCACGTATCTTCTTAAGGCATTAGCGGAAGGAAAACTCGATAAAAAGTCTTTTGTTGAAATTCCTAAATATATCCACACTGAATTTGATCCACGCATTAACACCTCACCTTCTTACATGGCTTGGTTAAAAATTTCTGAAGGCTGTAATCGCAATTGTACTTTTTGTATTATTCCCACTCTTCGCGGAAAACTGCGCTCTCGCAGCGTTGATTCTCTGGTTGTTGAAGCTAAAAATTTGATTTCTCAAGGTGTCAAAGAACTTAATCTTATTTCGCAGGATTTATCGGATTACGGAGTCGATCTGGATGAAAAGAATAATTTGTATCAACTCTTAAAATCACTGAGTGCCATTGATAATGCGCAGTGGGTGCGCTTATTTTATTTTTATCCCGATGATTTAACCGAAGAAGTGATGGAGCTCATTTCCATCTCGCCTAATATTTGCAAGTACCTCGATATGCCCGTGCAACATTTTAGTGATCAGGTTTTAAAACGTATGAATCGCAAAGTGACAGGCAAAAAAATTATCGAAAAGATTGAACGCTTAAGAGATTATATTCCAAGTATTGTCCTTCGAACTTCTGTTATTGTTGGATTTCCGGGAGAAACGCAGGAAGACTTTGAGACGTTAATGCGTGGAATTGAGCAAATGAAGTTTGATCATTTGGGAGTCTTTAAATATTCCGATGAAGAGGGAACCCCTGCTTTTAATTTGCCGAATAAAATTCCTCAAAAAGTTATTGATGAAAGATTTAATCAGATTTATGAAATGCAAGCCAAAATTGCAACAGAAAAGAACAAAGAATATCTGGGCAAAAAAATAGAAGTCCTCGTTGAGGGACCCCATGAAGAAACGGAAATGCTCATTCGTGCCCGTCATGCGGGGCAGGCACCAGATATAGACGGTTGCGTGATCATTAATGATGGCATTGCACTGGCTGGAGAATTTGTGATGGTGGAAATCACGGATGTTATTGGCTATGACCTTGTTGCTAAAATTATAAAATGAAAAAATTAGTTTTACTTTTATTACTTTCTGCTTGTTTTGAAAAAAAAGAAGTACCTCTTGTGGTTGAAGTAAAACATGTGCTTCCGGCAATTCCCAAAGTAAGGCTCAATCCGAGTCAATACACCAAAAACCTAGATGAGTATTATCTAGGTTCAAAAAAATATCAAGCGCTCAGTGCCCAAGTTAAAATGAAGCACAATCATTATTTTTTACAAGAACTCTATCAAAATCTTTTCACCAGAAAAGTGACTCCAGAGGAAGAACAAAATTGGATGAATGCTTTTGCGGGCGGCGCCTCGCGGGAAGGGATTTGTCGCGGCGTGCTTCTCTCTGATGTTTACCGAGATATTGAACAAAAGGACATTCAAAAGCTAGGCGAAAAACAAAAAATATTTTTAAAAAAATATTTTTCGCAGTATTTAAATTTGCCATACAAAGATAGCTCTTTTGACAATGTTGTCATCTTGAAAATGAAAAGAGTTTTATTTGAGAAAACATTTGAAACCATTGATGCTCTAGCTGTCAAACCGACGGATCTTTTTGCATGGTATGCTCATTTGGCAAATCAATTACTGGGGGCCTATCCAAAATCATTCTCTGGGAAATTACGTCAAAACTCAGATTACGAGTTCCAATATAAATGGGCTCAGAGCGTTTCGCTAGATCATATAAAAAGTGAAGTTTATTTAAGTTTGCTTAAAATAATGAATACCTTATAGGAAAAATGAATGCTTGATCTCAAAAATTATTCCTATTCTTTTTTACTGCATCTTCTTTTTATTTTGGGGTTTTATATACTCAGTTATTTTTTTGTGCATCATAATAAAATAAGTACTTCGCACTTATCGATCAATTCAGTGAGCGTGGGAATGATTGATGAGGGAGCTTTAGAAAGTCTTAATCAAGAAGCCCCTGGAATGGCTATTCCTTCTGCTCCTAAAACTACTTCTCCCGCAAAGCCGCTTCCGATGGCTAAAACTGTGCCTCACTCTCAAGCCAAAACTCAGGAGAAAACATCATTACCTCTTGAAACAGCGAAGAATGAGGAGCCCTATTCAGGGACTCAAACGAAGATTGCCCAGAGAAGTGACGTTGGCGCTAGCTCTAGCACAGGCACTAGTTCGAGCACGGGGACTGGAACTGGTGTCGCAACGGGAACGAGCACAGCAGGAACAGGAAAGGCAAGTGGGGCTACGGGAGGAGGGAGCGTGAATGAAAAATATAATTATATAAAAGATATTTTGCCGATGCTTTCATCGTTACTTCATTATCCGGAAGAATTACTTGAAGAAAATA
>CAYQEW010000212.1:0-2488 GCA_964416605.1 uncultured Bacteriovoracaceae bacterium
GAATATTTTTTTGAATCCACCAATCGATATAAAGAGGGGACTCTACAATTTGTTTTTGAAAGCTTATAGCCCCGTTTGTTTTGATGAAGTCATCGGGATCTTTAACATCTCCCAATAAAATAATTCGAGGCAAAATTCCTTGTGCAAAAAAGATTTCATTGATTTTATCCATGGCCATAAAGCCTGCCTGATCGTTATCTAGGCATAAATAAATATCACCTTTTTTACTTAAAAATTTGGCGGAGGACTCACTTATTGCAATTCCCATAATCGCCAAAGATTCTTTAAATCCAGCTTGGTGGAGGGTGAGAGCGTCCATATAACCTTCCACCAGAATGGTGCGTCTTTTTTCTTGAATAGTATTTTTGGCAAGATGGTAAGGATAAAGAATATCGCGCTTATGAAAAATAATTGATTCACTTGAGTTGAGGTATTTCGGAATTTGATCTTTATGGATTGAACGAGAACCAAATCCTACGGGGTAACCATTTTTATCCCAAATAGGAAAACTAATGCGAGAACGAAATGTGTCGTAAACACTGCCATTGTTGTTTTTGATAAGAACAATTTTTTCGGCAATGTTTAAAACTTGTTTTTTTTCTTCTTCGTTTTTAAAACTAGAGAGATAATGGAGAAATTTATTTCCATCAGGCATAAAACCGAGTTCAAAAAGTTCAGCGGTTTCAGGAGCAATTTTCCTATCAAGTAGAAATTCCGAAAAAATTTTGCTTTGAGGCTGCGTCTGAGCATATTTTTGAAAAAGGTTTTTCGCTGCTTTCACAATTTTTTTCGCGAGTAAAACTTCGGGATCCGTGGAGGCGCGAGAGCTACTTTCTTCATAATGAAGTCCCATCTTGCCGGCAATATCTTTGATCGCATCGACAAAATCAATTTTTTTAAATTCTTGCACAAACTTTATAGAATCACCTGAAACTCCGCAGACAAAGCATTTATAGAGTCTTTTGGATTCATTCACTTTAAAGGATGGATGACGATCGGAATGAAAGGGGCATAAGCCTTCCCAATTAGCCCCTTTTTTAGAAAGAGGCATGTACATTCCAATAAGTTGAGCAATATTAATTTCTTTAATTTGAAACTTTAGTTCATCAAGTGACATTTTTTTTATTTCTCAATACTAGAACTTTGGTAGGGGTGCCTTTTTTTAAAAATATTTTTTCAAATTTAGTTTTATAAACCGCGAGAAAATGTTCCGGCATTTCTTCGTGTAGATTTCTTGTCTGAAGTTCAATGGTGAAATAATCTTGTTTGCTTAACTCTTCAAGCATCCATTCATAGTATTTGTCGTGATCTGTTTTTATCCAAAAAATACCGTCATCTTTGAGCACGTGGTGACAGGCTTTTAAAAAAGGTATTTGAAATAATCTTTTTTTATTGTGTTTTGTTTTGGGCCAAGGATCGGGAAAAAAATAAAAAATTTCACTGACTTCATTTTCTCCAAAAAGAAATTGAAGTCGTTCTCCCTTGGCACGTAGATATCTAAAGTTCGGATGAGGAAGTTCTGATAATTTTTTGGCGAGTTGATAACTTCTCTTAAAACGATAATCAATGCCAACAAAATTAATTTCGCAGTGATTTTGGCAGTATTCAAGCATGAATTCGCCGTATCCTGAGCCGATTTCGGCAACTATGGGAAAATTATTTTGAAAGACTTCTTGATTCCATTTTCCATTAAATTTTTCTGCTTCGTTGTCACGATAAACAAAGTGCGAAAACTCTTCGAGCTTTTGTTCATAAGGATTATTATGCCTATAAGTGAAATCTTCCTTATAGGCATCGCTACTTCGTTTAGGAGTTTGTGTCATTGCTATTTTTTATAAAATTCTTTTATTTTATCTGTGACAAAAGTAATTTCGGCATCGGTTAAAAAGGCATGCATGGGCAAACATAAAGAGGTTTGAGCAAATTTAATGGCATTTTCTCTTTCTCCTGGATAGCCTTCAATTGGATCAATCTCTCCAAGAGCTTTATTGTAGTACTGATCAGAGCATCCAATTTCATGGGTTGCGAGAAAGTTTTTAAGCTCGGTGCGCTCTTCATTATTTTGTAAACCAATGCGGAATAAATGCCATGAAGAAAGTTTGATAAATTCTTTTTTGGGAAGAACAACAGGAGTTCCTTCTAAATTTTGAATGTATTTTTGGGCAATTTCTTTGCGCGCTTGATTTTCTTTATTGATATTAGCAAGTTTCAAATGAAGAACGGCTGCCTGCAAATGATCGCAACGAGAATTTCTTCCACTGAGTCTAAAGCCGTTTGTACTTCGGCCATGGTTTCTGATGCAAACAATATCTTCAGCCAGAACTTCATCTTGAGTGAGAATGGCACCAGCGTCTCCAAAAGCGCCTAGATTTTTGGTGGGATAAAAAGAGAAGGTACAAAGATTATCCGATGAACCAATCGGCTCACCATTTTCATAAAATCCCCCTTGAGCTTGCGCGGCATCTTCAATGATCGCAATATCTTTGGG
>CAYQEW010000213.1:0-2463 GCA_964416605.1 uncultured Bacteriovoracaceae bacterium
CTCTTCGCTTGTCGCCTGAGCGTGAATAATTTCTGAACCATCGTATTTTTGAAGTAAATGCCTTGGAGTGTAAAATAAAAGAAGAGGCCCTAAAACAAGAACTTCAATTTTATGTAAATACTTTTTATATTCTTTTATTTTAGCAAGAGGCAGTTCCGGAGAAAGGGCAATACTGTCAAGTCTACTTCCAAAATGATTCTGCCACGCAAGCAGTCCTGCGATATTATGATTGCCAATTTGAGAAACAAACTGAATTTTAAAAGAAGTATTTTTGATAATATAATCTGCGGCACCTAAATCTTTGACTCTGACGGCTTTCCATTCCAAATGAGAAAGCTTTTCAAAATAAGAAATGGCAACTTCCAATTCATTTTGAGTCATGAGAATATCCCAATCAAGAAAAAGAGAAACACCAAAAGAGTTTAACTCCCAAAACTTTTTCTCTAAATCAACTAAACTCATCTCTCCAGAGCCTGATAAAACCAGGGGAGAGAGAATAACTTCTAATTCTTTATTGTGCTCATAAAAATGATTATCTAAATAAGGGTGATAATGAGTAATGATTTTCAAACTTTCGCTCTCAATAAATAATGAGTCTTAACATTAGGCAAATAAGGTAATTTGATAAGCATATTGGGCGAAGTATGTTCAACCTCATCCCCATTCATTTTCACTATTTTTTGAGCATTCAAAACGATAGGCTCTCCTGAGAAAGGAAGGGCTTCTAAATAAGCACCTTTATAGAATTTAGACTTAACCTCTATAATTAAACCTTCCTTTGAACTCACCGATAAAATCTTCCCAACATTGAGATACTCGCCAGATGTATTGTCTCTTTCGTTAAAAATAGAGTCTGCTCCCGCAGGGTTTTCTAGGCTTGCCGTTGAGTAGGAACGATGAGAAATTTTTTTTAATTCATTTTCCCATTCAAATATTTTATCCGTTATAAAATGCCCATGCATTTTATAAAAATCAATTGCTTCGCGGTACACCTTCGTCACAGTTCCAGCATAAAGACTGCTTTTCATCCTGCCTTCAATCTTAAGAGAGGTAATGCCACACTTGATGAAATCTTCTAATAACCTAAGTCCCATTAAATCTTTTGAACTCATGTAGTATGCTTTAATCTGCTCTTCTTTCTCACTCAATTGAACGGAATACTCGAAGCGACAGCTATGAGCACAGCCCCCACGATTACTGTCTCTGCCTTGAGTAAAATTAGAAATCACACACTGGCCGGAATAGGACATACAAAGAGAGCCGTGAATAAAAAGTTCAATTTCGAGTCCAACTTTTTCCTTAATCACCAAAGCTTCTTTTATACTGGATTCTCTCCCTAGTATCAGCCTTGAAACTCCCATTTCTTTCCATATTGAAGCTGATCCGCTGTTCAAACAACTTGCCTGAGTCGATAAATGAATGGGAATTGAGACATGTTTGCGAATCGTTGTAATCGCGCCTAAATCTGAAACAATCAGTGCATCGACCTTCATTTCCTCAAGGATATGCAAATAGGCAGGCAATTCATCGATATCGCTATCGTGAAAAAAACTATTGAGAGCAACATACACTTTACTCTTATGAGCATGTGCAAAACGAACTCCTTGAGAGAGTTCTTCTGGAGTAAAATTATCCGCAGCGACTCGCAGGCCAAATTTTTCTCCCCCTACATACACGGCGTCTGCGCCATATAAAACAGCTGTTTTTAATTTTTCAAGACTGCCCGCAGGGCTTAAGAGTTCAGGCATTTTCATCATGGGCTACCTTAGCCAATTTTTTCTAGGTTTTCTAGCGAAGATTTTAGTTTAAAAACCTTTCTAATTGTTTTAAAACCATTTTATGAAAAAAAAATGGACCATTCAAAACTCACTTGATCTTTATAAAATTCACAATTGGGGAGCAAAGATGTTCTCCGTTAATAAGAAAGGTGAGTTAACGGCGACTCCATTTAATGGCGATGAAAAAAAGTCCATTTCTATTCTTGAGGTTGTCAAAGAACTCCAAGAAGAAGGAATTGAAGCTCCCTATGTTATTCGCTTTCATGATATCCTTCATCAGCGAGTGCAAAAAATCAATCAGGCTTTTAAAGAGGTCATTGAGGAAGAAGAATATACTGGAAAATATTTAGGTGTTTTCCCTATCAAAGTAAATCAAACCAGAGAAGTTGTCGAAGAAATCGTAGAAGCTGGCGATGACTTTGATTTAGGTCTTGAAGCAGGTTCCAAAGCAGAACTTCTTTCTATTCTCGCCTACCATAAAAATCCTAATTCGCTCATGATTTGCAATGGCTATAAAGACAAAGACTTTTTGCGTTTAGCCTGCCTTGGCACCAAAATGGGACGCAAACTGATTGTGGTCATCGAGCAATTCAGTGAACTTCCACTGCTTTTAGAAATTGGCAAAGAAATGGGAGCACTTCCAGAGATCGGTCTTCGTGCCAAACTTTTTTCCAATAGCTCTGGA
>CAYQEW010000214.1:0-2435 GCA_964416605.1 uncultured Bacteriovoracaceae bacterium
GGTTCAGGAGTGAGCGCTTTATGGGGACCTTTACATGGAGGAGCGAATCAAAAAGTTATCGAGATGCTTGAAGAAATCCATGCAAACGGTGGAGACTATAAAAAAACCATTGAAATGGTAAAAGAGAAAAAATTCAAATTATTTGGCTTTGGGCATAGAGTTTATAAGAACTTTGATCCTCGCGCTAAAATTATAAAAAATGCTTGTGATAGTGTTCTTAATTCTTTAGGAGTCAAAGATCCTCTTCTTGAAATTGCTAGAGGCTTGGAAGAAGCTGCGTTGAATGATCAATACTTTATTGAACGAAAGCTATACCCTAACGTTGACTTTTATTCAGGCGTTATTTACCGCGCGTTAGGAATTCCAACGGAAATGTTTACGGTTATGTTTGCACTGGGAAGGCTTCCTGGTTGGATTGCCCAGTGGAAAGAATCGATGGCGGATGCTTCTTTAAAAATTGGACGTCCTCGTCAGATTTATACTGGTTCAAAACTAAGAGCCTATACTTCTCTTGATGGGAGATAATGCTCACTCTTGAAACAATTTTTCCTGCTCTGCTTTATCATTTTAAAAATGAGGCAGAGCTTTTAAAAACAATTCAAGAGTTAGTTTATATTTTTAATTTTAAAAGAGATGATTTAAAAAATTACGTTCTAAGTGATCGTCAAGTCAGTGCCTACAGTGTTTTTTATCAACTTACCAATATACCCAAATGGAATTATTTAAAAAAACAATTGCCAACAACGCTGCAAGAAAGAATTGCCCATTCCACTCTTATTGATTGGGGAACAGGGCCTGGAACTTATCTTTGGGCTCATTTGCAAAGTGGACACCAAGGGAAGATGTATGGTGTTGATCAGTCAAAAACAATGCTAAAGCAAGCAGAAAAGATTGCGAGTGTTCTCAATATTTTTGAGAGAGTAGAATTTGTGCATACGAATCAATACCAGAAAATTTGTGGCCAAGAAAATACGACTCTTCTTTTTTCAAATTCTGCCAATGAAATGTCTGAAGATTTGATCTTACAAGTGATAAAAAATATAAATCCTGAAATAATTATTTTTCTAGAGCCAGGGAACTTGAGTTCTTTTCAGAAATTGCGAACCTTAACTGAGCCTTTGAAACAGAATGGTTTTTCGGTTGAATATCCTTGTTTAGGAAATAGTTTATGTCCTTTACCCGAAAATGATTGGTGCCATCATTCCTATGAAATATCTTTAGAGCCTGAACTTGAAAAAATGTGTCAACGATTAAAAATAGATAGAGTTAAATCAAATTCGATTTTTCATGTCTACAGTAAGCAAGTCCAAAAAGACAGTTCTTTTAAAGCTTGTTTAGTGAATAAAAAGCCCAAACAGAAATGGGGATTTGAATGGGTTTTGTGTCAGGAACGAAATGGTATTAATACTGTAAGCAAGATGAGATGTTTAAAACGCTATATCTCAAAAGATCAATATGATATGCTGAGTTCATTTAATCAGGGTGAATATTTACAAGAAAATGAATTGAATCTTTTCAAGGAATAATAATGAAAGTGATTGAAACAAATATTGCTTATGACAGTCTTTTTTTTGAAAATAAAAAAAGTTATCAGAATCATTTAGACGTGTTTTATAAGAAATTAAAACAGATTTATTTGGCAGGTGGAGATAAGGCAGTTCAAAAACATAAAGAACGTAAAAAACTTTTAGCAAGAGAACGGATTCAAAAAATAATTGATATCAACACAGAGTTTTTAGAATTATCTGCTCTGGCAGGCGATGACGTTTATCCTTTTGATGTGCCAAGTGCGGGGATAATAACGGGCATAGGGATAATTCACGCTAAATACTGTATGATTGTTGCCAATGATGCCACCGTAAAAGGAGGAACGTATTTTCCTCTTACCGTAAAAAAACACTTACGTGCCCAAGAAATAGCACTCACTCTTCATTTGCCTTGTATTTATTTAGTTGATTCAGGAGGAGCCTTTCTTCCAATGCAGGATGAAGTTTTTCCTGATAAAAATCATTTCGGTAAGATTTTTTATAATCAAGCTCAAATGAGTGCTCAAGGAATCTCTCAGATTGCCGTCGTACTCGGTTCCTGTACTGCCGGAGGAGCCTATGTTCCGGCAATGAGCGATGAAACAATCATCGTAAAAGACAATGGAACTATTTTTTTAGGAGGACCTCCGCTCGTAAAAGCTGCAACGGGTGAGGACGTGAGTGCGCAAGATTTGGGAGGGGCATTCGTGCATACCAGTCTTTCTGGGGTTTGTGATCATTTTGCTCAAGATGAACTTGAGGCGCTAAAAATGACGAGAGATATTATTGAAAATATTCCACAAAAAATATTTAATACTTATTTGAAGCAACCTGCAAAAGCGCCTCTTTATCCAATCGAAGACATTTATGGAATTATTCCAACGGAAGCTAAAATTCCTTTTGATGTGA
>CAYQEW010000215.1:0-2433 GCA_964416605.1 uncultured Bacteriovoracaceae bacterium
TTTATTGAGAAGAAAGGCAAGGGTTTAATATTAGTGAAAGAAGACAAAACCGTTAAGTCCTGCTGTGCATCCATTACTTTCTCAGGTGTACTCACAGGGGTTGCCACTGGCTCAACGGCTCTTGGAACCTCTTGAATCACAATCTTTTCAATAATTTCTGGCTCTTTATTTTTGAAACCAAGATAATATCCCATTGAGAAAGCAAACAACCCCATTACCATAAATAAGAAGAAAAAAGTCACTGATTCAAATTTTTCTGTTTTTTTATTTTCCATATTTTCCTGTTCTATCATTATATAATCGTTCCTTTGAATATATTTGTCACTTTTTTTGTCTTCTTTCACTAATATTAAACCCTTGCCTTTCTTCTCAATAAAATGACTTGGCATCACTTGAAAATAACAAAGGGGGTTTCATGTTTAAAAATCAAAAAGGTCAAGGAGTTATGGAATACGTTATTTTATCAAGTCTCATTGGTATTTTTTGTTTAGTTGCCGTTAAACAATTTGGTTCAGTCATCAAAACGAGAATGGACTATATGAAAAAACAAATAACGGAACATATCTCCATTAGTTAATGAGAATTTTTGTAACTACTTTAGGAATGAGTCTCATTTTCTTTTTCGCGATTGGCATCATGAGCTTTATTCACTTTGAAGAATGTCGTTATCAAGCTATTTGTGAAGGAGTACAGAGACTCAATTCCTACAAGACGAGTTTTCCTCCAATATTAGAAGTGTCTTTAAATAAGCCATGTAAAGGATTTAACTATTACCTTAACAAAGAAAAATTTTATTATATTGATGAACATTTTTCTTCAAAAACTTCTGTCTATTTCAAAAACAAAGGGAAACTGCATCCTTAACCAAAAAGGAAATTTAAGTCTATGGAGTTTTTTTATTTTCTTTCTAATCAGTGCAACAATGACCTTGAGTATTTATCAAAAGCTTTGGTATTTCAAAGATACCAAACAAAATTTAAGCCTATATATCTGTACAAAAAAAATAATTCAAGAATATCAAAATTATATTCATTTTATCGCTCAAACCAACCAAATGATTATCTCATTAAACAATTTTCAAAAAATCGGTTATCTCATGACTCCTTGGGGAGGAGTTCAATCAGTGTTAGCAGCCAGAAAATTAAAAGAAATGATTATAAAAACCCAGGACATAAAAAATTTATTACTCAAGAAAAAGAATTTTACAATTGCCAAGCAATACCATTGCGCTCGAAATTTAGAGCTTATTTATCAAGAAGAAAATTTACTCCTTCGTCGCTCCTTGGACGAAACAACTATTCCCAACACAAACTCAATGCATTTATTCTGCCAAGGGCGGCATATAATAAAAGTACACATAGCCCTAAGCAACAGCTTAAGCTCAAAAACAACCTTTCAATCAAAGATATTTACCAATCCAATCAAGGCCTGGAGCTCTTTGAAACAAGCCTCTGGTTGCTCTGCTTTAGTATCCTTTTAGTCGGGTATCTCAATTGTTGCCAAACATTTACAAGAGAGTCTCATAAAACATTTCAACAATTTCAAAATGAATGGAGTAAGCATTGATTAAATATTTAGAAAACTCAAAATCAATCATAATGAAAAGTACTATTCTTCAAATCATATTTGTTTTTATTATTCTCAGTTTGACCATTTCAATGGTGACAAATAGCTCTTCAAAAACAATACCCCCAAAAGGAATAACTATTCCCAATAACTTACATCATATTTTGTTAAACCTAAACCTGAAAATACCAATAGAAAAAACGCCCCTGATGGCTTCGCTCTACAATGAAAATCGAGATTCTTATATTCCCAAAGTGTATATCGTAAAAAAATATTCTCCTTATGAAATAAATAGCAATGAAAATCAATTAGATTCAATTTATGAAGTTGCTGTTTCTTCGCAGTTTGTTAATCAAGTCCTTGAAAAAGATATGGAGTGGGTCGCAATTCCTTTTTCAGTTTCAATTCCAAAAATGAAACTGAAAAATCAAACTCCTCCACGAAAAGGAATCAGCTATGAAATTAATTACTAATCTTTTTATCTTGCTCAATTTTTTATTAAGTTTTTCTGCCCAAGCTTTTATTATAAGTATTTTAAATGAATCCGATAGTGATAAAAAAGCGCTTCAAACTGCGACCTATCTCTCTGAAAAATACCGCATCCCTTTAGCGCAAATTCAAATAGAAAATGCGAAACCATGCTTAGTCGAGACCGTTGCGAGTTCTATTGTTTGGTGTATTGATAAAAACGAAAAAACAAAGTTTGCTAGAAATTCTCCGGTTGTCTGGAAAACTCTAGCAAGTTTATATGAAAAGGAGATTAATCTTGAGGATGAATAGAAAATTTTGGAGTTGTACCCTTATTTCTTTCTTTTGCTTTTCTTGTAGCACCATTTTTTTGTTTTTTATTTCTGCGAATACATTCAG
>CAYQEW010000216.1:0-2429 GCA_964416605.1 uncultured Bacteriovoracaceae bacterium
T
Organism: uncultured Bacteriovoracaceae bacterium; assembly: GCA_964416605.1. Classification (GTDB taxonomy): domain Bacteria; phylum Bdellovibrionota; class Bacteriovoracia; order Bacteriovoracales; family Bacteriovoracaceae; genus CAYQEW01. Next base: position 2 of record CAYQEW010000216.1, read on the forward strand.
CATTGATGGTATCATCAAACTGCACTCCAGGATCAGCGCATTGCCAAGCAGACTCCGCAATTGTTTCCCAGAGATCTTTCGCTTTAAGCGTTTTCGTTACTTTGCCTGTTCCGCGAGCTTTTAATTCCCAATTCCCGCCATTTTTAAGTGCTTTAAAAAAACTATTTGGAATGCGAATTGAGTTATTGGAATTTTGTCCGCTCACTGTCGCATATGCTTCTGAATTCCAATCTGTATCGTAAACTTCAAAAGTAATTTTTTCAAAACCTTGCTTTGCAAGTTCTACGCATCTTGAAATATAGTTCATCGGAACAAAATCGTTCTGAGCATTTTTAATCGCACGAGCCAATGCTTTATTGGTTTTTCCAACATAAACATTTTCTCCCAAAGACTCTTTGTTTTCTTTAATTGCAGTAAAAACATTTTCTAAATGTTTTTTGGCAATCTTTGATCCTGTCACAAGAGAAGCCACTTTTCTTTCTTCTTTTACCTTCCATAAAATAAATTCTTCAATATCTGGATGATCTAAATCTAAGCAAACCATTTTGGCTGCGCGTCTCGTCGTTCCTCCCGATTTAATTGCTCCCGCTGCTCTATCACCAATTTTTAAAAATGACATTAAACCAGAAGAATAACCTCCTCCAGAAAGTCTTTCACCTGCTCCTCTAATATGAGAAAAATTTGTCCCTGTTCCTGAACCATATTTAAAAAGTCTTGCTTCTCTTGACCACAAGTCCATAATCCCGCCATCATTAACAAGATCATCTTTGACTGATTGAATAAAGCAAGCATGAGGTTGAGGTCTTTCATAAGCAGAAGTTGATTTCGTCAATTTTTCGGTCTTCGGATCAACATAATAATGGCCTTGTGCTCCACCGGTTATACCGTAAGCAAAATGAATTCCAGTATTAAACCATTGAGGTGAATTCGGAGCGCATATTTGATTTGCGAGCATATAAGAAATTTCATCATAAAAATTTTGAGCATCTTCTGGCGTTGTAAAATAGCCGTATTTTTCCCCCCAAAATCTCCAACATCCAGCCATACGATGAAAAACTTGTCTTGCATCATTTTCAGCACCCAAGACTGGTTTCCCTGATTCATCTAAGATAATTTTACCTTTTTCATCAAATTGAGGAACACCTGCCTTGCGACAATATTTTTGAGCAAGAATATCACTTGCAACTTGAGACCAATTCGTAGGAACAAGAACTTCCTGAGACTCTTTTTTAGACCCATCAATATTTTTAATTTCACTTACTCGTTTTTCAAAATCCATTCCTTGATAAGGTGATTTTTTGCCTTTAGTAAACACTCTTTTAATTTTCACAATCCTCTCCTTTTACTGTGTCAAAAAAAACGCAGCCATGCGATATCTCTATATCTAGTATTTTCAACCCGTTTTTACGACCAGTCAACGCTATATATAGCGACCCTAGCGTGTCAAAACAGTGACAACTCACTTATATTGGCGCAACTTATTACCTGATTCTTAGGACTTAAGTAATACTTGGGCCTATTCATGAATTTTTCGTAGCACTGGCCGTGAGAAAATGTTAGAGAAATAATATGAAAAAAAATTATTGGATCATAAAAACTGAACCAGATGTCTTTAGCATTAAAGACCTACAAAGCCGTCCTAATCAAACATCTACGTGGGAAGGAGTTCGTAATTATCAAGCAAGAAACTATATAAAGAATGAAATTAAAATAGGAGATACTTGTTTTTTCTACCACTCAAGTTGTCCCATTCCTGGAATAGTAGGAGAAGTTCAAGTTAGCAGAGAATCCTATGTTGACAATACTGCCTTTGAAAAAAAATCAGAATATTTTGATCCTAAATCAACAAAAGAAAATCCAAGATGGTTTATGTTTGATGTCGTTTTTATTGAAGAATACCGTCAAATCATTCCATTAAGTGACCTTAAAAATATTCCAGAACTTTCGCATATTAAAATATTACAAAAAGGCAACCGACTATCGATCACCCCGATAAGTCTCATGGATTACAAGCTGATAAAAAAAATGACTATTTAAAATTGTAAAGTCGATAGCGAGATGAATAGATCGTTAAATCAGAGTCAGAAAAAACAGTAGAGTAAACATTTGAAGCTTTCGTTCCCAAACTAAAGCTGTCTAAAACGTTTAAAGTGTCTTGAGATAAGGCACGTAAAATACCATCATCACTTATAGCGATAATATTATTTTTCCATTTTAATAGCTGAGAGATCGATTTGGTACTCACTTTACTTTTAGCAAGGACTTCATACTTATCATTTAATACAACAATCTCGCCTTCTTTTGTTCCAATGAAATAATGAGTGTTGTCAAAATAAATGGCTACAGCAAGGTAAGGAAGGCGTTGTAGAATTTGCCCAGACTTAAGTGATACCAATGCAACATTATCATTTTCTGTTCCAACCCAAAG
>CAYQEW010000217.1:0-2397 GCA_964416605.1 uncultured Bacteriovoracaceae bacterium
TTGAAAATATTATTTTATTTAATTTTCTTTTCTTCATTGCTTTTATCCTGCGGAGAGCAATCAGATGAAATTTATCCAGCGAGCGCAGAAGAAATTGCAGCTATTAAAAATGCAGCTCTCAATAAATGTCTCATGGAGCGCAAAGATTTTGGTTCGATGATTAGTTCAACGAAAAGCTCTTTTGAGACAGTAAATCCCAGTGATACCTATGACCTTACCATTAGCTCCACGGATGACGGAAAAAGCAAGACCGAGATAGTGAATGGTCAAATCATTGTTTTAAATAAAAGTAGCGATAATGACACGATATATGTTTATGTAAACTACTCAAAATATAGCACCTACAAAAGTACTACTCCTCCACTCAAAAGAATTTTTAAATTTACCACTGCTGATAATGAAAACTATTTTAAAGCCTATCAATATTTTGCTTGTACGAGTGGAGTTAAAATAACGACAACAAATCTTTTTACAGTATCAAGCAACATTAACAACGTTTCAGAGAAATCAACTTATTCTCATTATTTTTTACAAAACTTTCCAGCCCTGATATCTGCCTTTGCAAATTACAACACAATTAAACCCTTGGCAGCAACTTCCAATAAATGGGAAGTCACTCTTTCTTCTAAAAAAACGACTCCGTCATTTAATGTAGAAAATTATCTCATCAATAGCGTGACTGATGAGTATTGTCTTTTTCAACACTATAGTCCAACTAACCCTTCTGAGGAAACTATATTAAGTGACTTTAAAGAAGTGGAAGAAACTTTGTTTAATTGCCAAACCGCAGGTAATGCAGAGTTTAGTGAGGTGAGAAATCCTCTTTAATAAAAATAATTTCTTCTCCTTTTTTTTGAATTGCTAAATTCAAATTATGGGCAAGATAGTTTCTTAAACGATTATAAGTTAATTTATACACAAATGAATGAATGATGAAAGAAAAGGATGTTTTATTTTCCACAATTGTTAGATTGATTGATAGCCCTTGATGTCCTTCAATGAGCTTTGATTTCTGAAATCGTGTAATCATATCTTGAAAATAAAGATAAAAAAGCATGGTGTACATCGCTCCTCGTCCTTGTACATCAAAATTACTTACTATCTGATGATTAAGATTCATTGCATATTGCTCCTCAACTAGACGAGCCTTACATAAGTCATGGGCGCGATAAAAAAACTTTGATAAATGATCTTCGTTTAAAGTAGTTAAGCTAAATCTTTCCTGCTGTCTTGAAAATCCTAAAAATGTTTCAACAAGTTCATTCGATCTTTGGGCACTCTTTTTTATTTCACAGATAAGCTCAAAACTTTCTGGGGGCCACTGCTCTAGCTCGAGAACATTTACCGCAGCAAGTATTCCAGCTAATGGATTTTTAAATTCGTGAGCCAGAGAACTTGTCATGATTCCTAAGTCTCTATACTGTTTATCTTTTTGGTTTTCTAAAGTATCAAAACTTTGCAAAACATAGAGCGTACAATCATCACCCAATTCACGACAAAAGATCTGAAAAACTTTTAAATGAATGTCGATTGTATCATTATCTTTATAAGCTAAAAAAATACGAGGAAGCGTGTTTAAATCATTGAAAGCATTATTGGACATAACAATTTCGCCTGATTGTTTAATAATAAGAACAGGTTGAGGTAAATGAAAAAAAACATGATACCTTATATTAAAATAATTCTCTGATTTTCGCTTGTTCCCAAAATGCGCTAAGGAAAGAAGAATAGAAAAAATAAAGTCTCTTTCTTCTGAATTTGGTTTTTCGAGACACTGTAAATAAATATCATCAAAATCTTTTAATTTATAAAAAGGATACACATAATTTAAGTCTGTTATATCATTTACATTAACAATACGAATGTTTTTTCTTTTTAAGGAATCTATTAAAAGATTAATTTTTTCAAGGAATTGATTGGTTTGGCTCAACCGAATAAATACATCTCGATAATTTTTCATTTTCGATGGTGTTTCTCCATCGCTTAAATCGTGAAGATTCTTTTGGGCAAAGTGATTAATAATATTTCTTTTTTTCTCTGCGTATAAAAATACCTTTTTATTAATTTCATCTTTTATGTCTCTTAGATTATTTTCTTTTACAATAATCCATTCAGAATTATCTAGAATTTTTTTCTGAGTCTCATTTGAAATAATTTGAAGATTAAAATGGACAAGATCGAGTGTTTTTATAATAAAATCTGAATAGTCTAATTCCAAAGAATTACATAGATATTTATGTGATTTAAATAGATCGGGATGTATATATATTTTAAACAGGCGAATCATTTTTTTATTTCAACTGTGCCATCATAAAAATATAAACTTAAATGTTCACCCTCTTTTAAGCTATTCCAATTTTCAAGTGACGAAATCAGTTTATCTTTACTCTGAACATA
>CAYQEW010000218.1:0-2396 GCA_964416605.1 uncultured Bacteriovoracaceae bacterium
TTGATCAAGTCTGCTTTAGATAAGTGCCCAGATGAACTTCAATTTTTTGCGAAACACTATGAAACAGGGCTTATTGAAAAATTAACTTCTGTTCTCAATGCACCCTTTGTGCATTTAGATTATACCGATGCAATAGAAATTTTAAAAAATGCTCCAGAGAAGTTCGAGTACCGCGTTTCTTGGGATGATGGCTTGCAGTCTGAGCATGAGCGTTATCTCTGCGAAAAACATTTCAAATCACCAGTTATCGTAAAAAACTACCCTAAGGCAATAAAAGCTTTTTACATGAAGCAAAACGAAGACGGAAAAACTGTTCGAGCGATGGATATTTTAGTTCCTGGTATCGGCGAAATCATTGGTGGTTCACAGCGCGAAGAAGATTTTGATAAGCTTAAAAAGAGAATGGATGAAATTGGCTTAAAAGAGTCAGACTACTGGTGGTATTTAGATTTGCGTCGATTTGGCACAACTCCTCATGCGGGCTTTGGACTAGGCTTTGAGCGTGCTATTATGTATATCTCAGGGATCAGCAATATTCGAGACGTCATTGCCTTTCCAAGAACTCCTAAAAATCTTGATTTTTAAGAGCTGCACAAAATAAAGACACCACTCTGTAAATAAGAAATACCTACCTTTTATTTACAGATTTTCTGTCATTTTTTGTTAAAGTGGAGAAGAATTTTAATTAAAAAAATAGCTTAGGAGCTTTGTGGGAACACCTAATTTATCGCTAGTGACAAATAATGCTAAGTATCAAAACGAAATTTACGCAAACGAAGTAAATGTGAGCCATATTGATGGCGAGGTCGTTTTAAAAAATAAAACGGCTTTTCAATCCTTAGATGCAATAGAAATTGCTCTTTTGCGATTGAGTCTTAAACAAAAAGAAATTCAATTTTACTTAGATGAATTAAATCTTTATTATCACGATTAAAAATGGCTCAATTAAAAGTACCAGTATTTTTAGTTCTTAATGATGCTTTAGAAAAATCAGCTCTTAGCCGTAAGGCCCTGTTTCTTTTTTTATTTTTAGGAGCTGCTTTTATTTTTCTACTAAAATTTTTGGTGGGAATCTACAGTGTTCTTTTTGATTATATGGCCTTGTTCCTCTATATCCTTTCAATAAGGCTTTTTAGGTTTCAGGTAACTGATGGAAAACGTCTTGTTGACGCCATCAAAGAAACATTTTTCAGTTTTAATGATCAACAGAATATACTTTTTTCTCTTGTGCTACTTTCTTCATTCTCATTCATTATTCATTTTATTGATTCTAAAATATCCTCAGTTATTCTTTCTTTGTTTCTCTATATTGTGTATTTTATTTTTGTTTTTCTTATCATTTATCATCTTTACTGGATTTATAAGTATCATAAGTCCTATTGGAATAGTTTGGGGCGAAATGTGAAGTTGATTTTTTCAAATATCTGGTATGTTTTTAAGTTTTATATACTGATCTTCTTTTTGCTAAGTTCCGTCATTTTCACATTGGGTTTTGCTAGTTACCATGTTCTTCCTATGCTCTTTTTTATCCCTTATATTTACTGCAATGACTCCTTGTCATAAGAAATAAATAAAGTAAAAATAATAGCACAGTAATACCAATTACGTAAAACAAGGGTGCTCTTATGAAACTTTTTTCTCTCGTGATATTTGCGTTGCTTTTTTCTTGCTCCGCCCATGAGGAGGCAAGCAATACTTTAAAAATCGCCATTGACAGTGTGCCAAGAACTGCCGACTCTCGTTTTGCAATTGATGCGAGTAGCCAGTATTTTGAAAATCTTATTCATTGCTCTTTGATTGGCTTTGACCAGATAGGCAAAGTTGAAAATCAATTAGCGAAGGATTTGAAATGGGAAGATCCAACAACACTTTTAATTACCTTAAAAGATAATATTCTTTTTAGTGATAATTCTTCCGTGACAAGTAACGATGTGAAGGCAACGTTTGATTTTCTTATGCAAAAAGAAGGGGAGAGCATTTCGCCCAGAGGTTCTTCTTTTGAAAATGTTGAAAGTATCACGGTTGTTGATCCTTATTCTTTAAAAATAAAATTAAAAAATATTGATGCGAGCTTTGTGACAAACTTAGCTATTGGGATTTTGCCGGTAAAGCTAGCAAGTGAAAAGAAAACTCTTAGTGAAACGCAAATCATTGGCTGCGGCCCCTTTAAAATTAAATCGTGGACATCTCAAAGTATTTTCTTAGAGCGCAATGATTCGCACTTATTCCCAATTGCAAAAGGTGTTGTGGGCGAAATTGAGTTTAAAATCGTAAGTGATGAAACGACCAGAATGCTTAAAATTCAAAAAGGAGAAGTTGATTTAATTCAAAATATTTTGAATCGCGATCAACTTAAAGATATCTTAAAAACAGATAAGTTAGAGTTGCTTAAAAGT
>CAYQEW010000219.1:0-2386 GCA_964416605.1 uncultured Bacteriovoracaceae bacterium
TCATAAAGGAAGTGAGCCTGATCCTTCGACTGGAGCGATCATGCCACCAATCTTTCAAACATCTACCTATGTTCAATCTGCTCCTGGTGAGCATAAAGGATTTGAATACACAAGAAGTCATAACCCTACCAGGTCTCGCTTGGAAGAATGTTTAGCTGCGGCAGAAAACGCCAAGTTTGCCTTGACCACCAGTAGTGGCCTAGCTGCCGAATCTCTGGTTCTGCACTCTCTTCCTATTCATTCTCGAATTCTTTCCAGTGATGATGTCTATGGAGGAACTTATCGCCTTTTCGCCAATGTTTTTAATCACTATCATGAATTTAAATATGGCAATTCGAGTGATTTTAAATCTTTTTCTGAACTCGCTAAAAAATTTAAACCTCATCTTATTTGGATTGAATCTATTACCAATCCCATGCTTAAAATTTCAGATATTAAAAACATTTCAAAACTCGCAAAGTCAATTGGAGCGCTTCTTCTCGTCGATAACACTTTTGCCAGCCCCGCTCTCTTTAATCCCATTGATTCCGGAGCCGACTATGTTCTACATTCCACCACAAAATACATCAATGGACATAGTGATGTAGTTGGTGGAGTTCTGATGCTAAACGATCAAGAGCTTTATCAAAAACTCTTTTATTTGCAAAATGCCATGGGCCCCTGCGCGTCTCCCTTTGATAGCTGGCTTATTTTAAGAGGTATTAAAACGCTCGATTTGCGCATGAAAGCACATAGTCAAAATGGCTTACAAATTGCGGAATTTCTCAGTAAACACCCTCATGTTGAAAAAGTTATTTATCCTGGGCTTAAAAATCATCCTCAACACTCTCTTGCTAAAACACAATTTAAAGACTTCGGCGGAATCATTACTTTTTATCTAAAAGGTAATATGACTCAAACGAAAAAATTTCTTAAAAAATTAAAATTATTTGCTCTTGCCGAAAGTTTAGGAGGAGTAGAAAGTTTAGTCGATCATCCTGCGGCAATGACTCATGCTTCAATACCTAAAAAAACAAGAATTGAAATTGGTATTACAGACAATCTTTTGCGCCTATCGGTCGGTATCGAAGACGCAAAGGATCTTATTTCTGATTTAAATCAGGCTCTTTTATAGTTGGAGACGCTACTTCAGAAGAAACTGGAGGTAGCGTTGAAAACAATTCTCCATTATTTAAATAACTTTTTATCAAAGAGTAAGCACAATAAATCTGCCCGTGAGCTGACTTAATATCGTGTCTATCTCCTGGCGCAAATATTAATCCCTGATCCTCGATGAAAGAAATAAGATCGCTGTAAGAATCACAGTAATCTGTAGATTTTTTTTGTTCACTGCACATATTAATACGCTTTAGGACATTCAGTCTTCCCCATTTCTCAAACTTAATGTGAATTGGTTCACGACATACATCGATAATCCATTTTTCGGTAATAAATCTTTTCTTTGTAATAAGAAGCAAGCATTTATTTTTATCTATTGTTAAACGAGTTTTAAATTTTCCAAAAAGTAATCCGCCATCATAGACTTCACTTTTAAATTCTCCCATAACACATTCATAGGGAGTTGCTGCAAAAATAAAGAGAGAGTGCAAAAGAAAAAAACTAAACAGTAGTAATCGCATACTCACTTACCTCCAAAATAAAAGCCAATATATCATTGTCATAATTATCTGAATCATTTTTAACAAGTTCGCTAAATAGCTCGTTCAGAACTAAGGTATCACTATTTGTGATTTTTTTCTGTATAAATTCACTCATGCTTAAATAATTATTCGCCTTGAGCCATTCTTGCTGGATTCCAGGAGATAAAATAACGTAGTCACTGCCTTTTTCCAAAGAGAACTCTGAATTGGGAATGAGCTTGCGTTCAGAAAGTTTATGAATAAGAAAATGGCCCGTTGATTCCAAATGGGTTTTAAGTGATGTTGGATTAATTTGCCAAATAAAATAACAGGGATTTTTTAAATTTTTTTGAGAAAAATTTTGTAACTTAGAAAATGCTTTACTCGCATCCACTTCATTTCTTAGACCCACAATAAAATCGGAAATCTGCAGTTGCTCAAAGTAAGAGCTAAACTGAAATCCTGCAAGAATGATTTGATGCTGTATTTCAATTATTTCAAAGTATTCATTTTTCCCCAACTCTCCTGCGCGATATTTCGATTGCAAGAGCACTCCCTTCCATTTATGAGTCTTAATCGGCACTAATTTTTTATGAGTCTTCTTAATTTTTTGCAAATTGGAATCAAGCGAAATAAAACTCTTATTAATTTTAGACTCCAAGGTAAGAATGCCTTCTTTTAATTCTAAATAATGAAAATAACATTCAAGTATCGCTTCTAAATTTTTTAAAAAAAGTTTTTTTTCTCTTAAATTATTAATGCTGTGA
>CAYQEW010000220.1:0-2383 GCA_964416605.1 uncultured Bacteriovoracaceae bacterium
GGGTAGAGCTTTAAAAATTCATTATAAGCATCTTTAGCATCGGTTTTTCTTTTTAGTTTATGAAAACATCTTGCGATATAGAGTAGAGCATTGGGAGCTTTGCTTGAGTTAGGCCACTTCGTATAAACCTTGCTTAAAAGAATAAGTGAATTTTCATATTGAGCGTTATTATAATGAATTATTCCTAGATCATGATGAATATAATTTTTTTCAACAAGGCTTAGATCTTTTGAATCGATGATTTGTTCATAATAGTACTGAGCATTATTAAATTCTTTTTTCTCAAAATATTCTTGAGCTAAAAGAAGTTTTTCTCTGTCGGTCTCTGCTTTTTTTTCTTTTATATCACTGGCAATAACAACTTTTTCGGGATGCTCAACCGTATCGACTTTTTTTATATCAGTTGTTGCCACTGGATTTGTTGGATTGGTGATGGAAGTTTTTTGTGCAATTTCAAGTTCCTCAATTCTTCCATTGAGAGCATTGATTTTCGCTTCTAATTCTTGAACTGTGACGTTTAAATCAGCTAGTTTTTGTTGATTTGGATCAATTGATGAAACTGATGCAGAAGAGCTTGTCCCATCTTTTTCTTGTTTTATTTGTTCCATTGTTTTTAAGCAACCCGTAGTAAGGACGAGTAGGAAAAGTACAAATATTTTACTCACAGCTTATTCTCCTTGAAGACTTGTTCTTTTGGCATTGAACTCTGCAAGCTCTGCCATCTTTTGAGATGCTTGCGCATACTCTTTTGCTTTATTAAAAAATTTTCTTTTATAGGCTGATTTAGCCTGAAGAAAAAGTATTTCAGATTTTCTAAAAAGATCTGGTGATTTTTCTTGGGCATTCGCAGCTTTTGCGGCTTGGTAAGCGGCTTGAGCTAAACTCATTTCTAATTTGGGTCTGACAGTCGTCAGACCACAGGACCCAAGAAAAAAAATAAAAAGAAAAATGAATTTCATTATTTTGAAGTAATACTAAAATTTGCTCTGCGGTTTTGCGCCCAAGAGTCTTCATCATGGCCCGTTGCAAATGGCTGTTCTTTGCCAAAAGAAACAGTTGAGATAGTATTTTTTACACCTAAGTTTTCGAGATATTCTTTTACCGACTCAGCGCGTTTTTCGCCTAATGCAAGATTGTACTGAGAGCTTCCTCTTTCATCACAATGTCCTTGGATTTGGATTTTTAATTGAGAGTTGTCTTTTAGAAATTGAGCATTAGCGGCAAGAGCTTCTTTTGTATCACTATCAATTGTTGCAGCATTAAATCCAAAATAGATTGTTTTGAGTGCACCGCTTGTATTATTGTCAGAATTTCCTCCGACTAAAAGTTCTCCATTTCCGATTTTTTCAGAATTATCTTCAGTCGTTGTTGCTTGCTCAAATCCAGAATTCGCAGCATTTGTTAAATCGCTAGGTTTTTTGGTTGTAGAACAAGAAAAAATAAACATAATAATAGATAAAAATAAAAAATGAGTGCGTTGCATAAAGTCTCCTGGGTAATGTTAAATATAAGCTCATTCTAGTGTTCAATTTGTGAAATGTAAAAGATAGGGTGGATAAAATGTTAAGAACAATCGCCATAATTTTAGCTTTATTGGCAACGAACTTAAGCTATGGATATCATTGTTTGGGAGCGAAAGAAACGCAAGTAACTCGTCTCCAGACCGATGACATGAAAACCTTATCTTTAAAGATCGAAAATGTGTCGATGTTTGTTCACTTTGCAAATAAAGATTCAGAGGTTGCTCAAAAGGTTAAAGATGTTATAGAAAATGATTTGCCTAAGCTTCATCAGTACTTTGATTATAAGCCGAAGGCAGATGTTCATTTTGTTATTTCTAATCAAACTCAGTCTAATGGCTTTGCGACTGTTTTTCCTCGCAATCAAATTGTTTTAAATAATTATCCTCCAACAGGAGGCGATATTCTGGGCTTCTCAAAAGATTGGTTACGAAATTTAGTTATTCATGAATATACGCACATTCTCACCCTAGAGATGACTCATGGTGTTTTTTCAGTTCTTCGCAAAGTATTTGGAAGTACCGTAAAAGTCGCAGGAGTTTTACCTCAGTGGGTTTCAGAAGGAATAGCCGTTTGGGCAGAAAGTTACTTCACCGGAGAAGGAAGACTTAATAATCCGCGCTATTTATTTGAGCTAACTCAGAGTTATCAAAATCCTAAAATGTGTAAAAAAATTGACTGTCTTGATGAGCCGAAGTCTTTTCCATTTGGTTCCTATCCTTACTTAATCGGAGGTTATTTTTTACAATATATTGAAATGCAAAAAGGTGAAAAAACGTTGAGCTGTATTTTTAAAAATAACTCTTACAAAATTCCCTTTTTCTTCGCCAACGCGGTTAAGCAATGTACTCAGCAAGATTTAA
>CAYQEW010000221.1:0-2382 GCA_964416605.1 uncultured Bacteriovoracaceae bacterium
GCTGATGGCATTACCGATAAAGCGCAAACTATCGATATTGGAATGATTTATGGAACAGGCTTTCCTCCATTTCGAGGAGGACTTCTCAAATACGCTGATAATGAAGGCTTAGAAAAGATTGTTCACTCACTTGAGAATTATGCAAATACTGTTTCTGCTGATCGCTATACTCCAAGTCCTTTTTTAAAAGAACTCGCGACAAACAAGAAAAAATTCTATGATTTATGATCAATTTTTTCTTTTATTTTCTAAAATCAATTTTTAGAGGAGAGCGAAGACAAAAAATCCTGGTTCTTTCAGTCCTAGGATTAGTTTTGTCTTCCGCTTCTTTATTTATTCTCCATAGCATTATGGGTGGACTTCAAATTAATCTGATTAATAAGTCCAAAAAAATTGAAGGCGTGGGTTATTGGGATATTTCAAAATTATCGCGAGAACAACAATTAAATCTTTATAGCGAACTACAAAAAAATGCCATTATTTTTTCTCCACAAATATCCCAAGAAATGGTTATTAAGCATCAAGGTTTTCTTGCGCCGATCAATTTAATAGCCATTGATTTTAAATACTATATTCCTTCTTTTCTGCGCCATGTTGATCATTCTGGCTTGGTACTTGGTTCTGAAATTGCCTATAAATTAAAAACAATAACAGCTTCCGAAATTAATATATTTTCTCCTTTAAGTTCTGATTCATTGCTTGGAGAAATTCCGAGAGTCCTCTCTGAAAGCATTACTGAAATTGTCGCAACAGGTGTTCCTGAAATGGATATGAGTTCTGGTTGGGTTCGCTCAACTGCTTTGCAAAATCTACTCAAAAAAAACAATTGGGACAGGGTTACTTTTTATCCTGAAAGTGTCAGTGATTTAGAATTTGAAAATTTAAGTCAAAAATACCAAGCTCACTATGAGTTATTCCCAATTGCTTGGGAAACCACTCACCAAAATCTTTACTGGGCATTAAATCTAGAGCGCTTTGTCATGACTTTTTTATTTATATGTATGTGCATACTTGTTGGAATATCTATCAGCTCAGGTTACTCAATTTTTTTCAATCAAATAAGACACGAACTAGTGAGTTTTTGGATTTTAGGTATGGAGAAAAAAAAATTAATCAAAGGATTATTTTTTATAACAAATATTATCACCGTTGGTTCTGTTATATTAGGAGTGCTGTTGGGCGCTTTGGGGGCATTTCTTTTACAGCGAATTGCACCTATTTTAGTTCCTAATATTTTTGTTGAACAATCTCTGCCTATTCGGATTACTTTTATGACTTTTCTTTATTCTTTTTTCGTTCCAATTTTTTTAAGTTTTATTTTCTCACTTTTTTCTCTTCGTTATTTTAGTAAAGAAAATAATTCTTATATTGAACTCATTAGAGGCAAGAGTGATTAACCATAGGCTTTCCAAGCGCTTAGCGTTACTGGCAGGCATTGCCAAAAATTATTCTATTATTTGGGATCTTTGTTGTGACCATGCTCAGTTAGCTTGTTTTTTGAAAAAAGAAAATAAAGATCTTCAGGTCTATGCACTTGATATTCAAAATGACATTATACAAAAAGCAAAACAAAATATTGATACGGATATTCAGCTTATTCATGCAGATGCCTCTAAATTTATTTTTCCAAAGTCTTGTTCTGAGACAATTTTTATTATTGCGGGAGTGGGATCGCATTTAGCAATCGAAATTATGAAGAATGTACTCTCTCAATTTGGTGAAAAAAAAATTTATTTTCTTTTATGTCCGCATCAAGATTCTTTTTATTTGCGCTATTTTCTTCGTCAAAATAAGATAGGATTAGTTGAAGAATTTTGGATTGAGGATAGGGGAATCGGGTATGATATTTTTTTAGCATGCAATTCTTTAAGTAACGTTCAAAATATTTCACTGATCAACTCGAAGATGGATATTAAATTTAAAAATATTGTAAAGGATCATCTAAGTTTGAAGAAAAAATTTAATACCCTCAGTCATATTGAAAAGGCCACCTATGATGAAATTTCTCTTTAAATTATTTCTGTTTTATTTTTTATACAGTGTTATAAAAAAATTTTTAAACTATCTTGCTTGGAGAGGACAAAACAAAAAAGAAACACCCCGTACGGAAAAACAGGACGCCATTGAAGTGCAGTACGAAAAATTAGAATAATTAATTGGAGTGAATACTGGTAATGGGTGCGAAATCACGATCCATAACCGTTTTTCTTTTGCTTTCTATCGCATTTTGAACAGCGATATCACAAAGTCTTCGCACTTTGTCAGTTAATTGCTCCATCACATTTTGAGCAGTACTTAATTCGGAACTCTCTTTTACAAATTTTTTTATTTTGCTTGCAACCACAAACATCTTTGTTGTGACCATGCTCAGTTAGCTTGTTT
>CAYQEW010000222.1:0-2365 GCA_964416605.1 uncultured Bacteriovoracaceae bacterium
TTGCTTTCCATGCCGTTGATGGAACGATTAAAGCTTGTATATTTATTCTTTATATATATTTAATTAGTTTTTTTCCAGATGTTAAAAGAGTCTTTCAGTATCATGGTGCTGAACATAAATCCATTGCAACCTTTGAAGCAGATCAATCTCTCAATATTGAAAATGCTTCTAAGTTTTCAACTCTCCATCCTCGCTGTGGAACGTCTTTTCTCTTTTTTCTCATTTTTATTTCTATTATTTTCTTTTCTGTTTTTTTCGTGTTTTTACCACTGCCAAACGACTTACCTGTTGTGGTAAAACATATCATTGCAATGCTTATTAAAATGGTTTTAATGTTTCCGATTGCAGGGATATCTTATGAAGTGATTAAGTTTGCAGGAAAAAATGCAGACAAAAGTTATTGTCGCTGGATAAGTAAGCCAGGAATGATGTTGCAAAAAATAACGACAAGTGAACCAGATGCTCAGCAATTAGAAGTTGCTTTGGCTTCTATTCGCACCGCGATTCTTTTAGAAAAAAAATATAATCTACAGACTGCCACTGCGAAAGTTTTTACTCAAGATATTATTGAGATAGAAAAACTTGAAGACCTTGAGCCAATAGAGGCTTCAGTGGGAGAGTTTTTAGAATAATTGAAGAGGATTATTTGTGTTTGATAAATTAGATGAAGTTGTTAGACGATATGAAATGCTTACGGAAAGGCTTGCAGACCCGTCGCTTTATGATCGTCAAACGGAGTACAAAGAAGTTAGTTCTGAACGAGCTAATATCGAAGAAATTGTTCAAACCTATATAGAGTATAAAAAAGTGAAGGAAGATTACGCAGGGGCTAAGCAAATGCTTATGGATGAAAGTGATCCTGAGCTTCGCGAAATGGCCAAAGAAGAAGTCAGTGAAAAAGAAGCTCAAATAGAAAAATTAGAGGAACAAATTAGATTACTCTTACTTCCTAAAGATCCTCTCGACAGTCGCAACGTGATGGTCGAGATACGCGCAGGAGCGGGTGGAGACGAGGCTTCTATCTTTGTTCATGACGTTGCCAGAATGTATCAAAACTATTTTCGTGAACTTGGTTTTAAATATGAAATTATTTCAGTGAGTCAGGGTGACGAGGGAATAAAAGAAATTATCATGAGTGTCACGGGTGATAGAGTTTACTCTAAATTAAAATATGAATCAGGAGTCCATCGTGTGCAACGTGTTCCTAAAACTGAATCGCAAGGACGAGTACATACGTCAACAATTACAGTGGCTATTTTGCCTGAAGCCGATGAAGTTGAATTTACGCTTAATATGAATGATGTGCGCATTGATGTGTATCGTTCTGGAGGTTCTGGAGGTCAGTCGGTTAACACGACGGATTCAGCTGTTCGAGTAGTGCATAATCCAACGGGGATCGTGGTTGCTATACAGGATGAAAAATCTCAGCATAAAAACAAAGAGAAAGCCTTGCGTATTTTGACGAGTCGCATTTACGATAAAATGGTGCAGGAGCAGCATCAAAAAGAAGCTCAAGAAAGAAGGGGCTTAGTTGGAACAGGAGATCGTTCGGAAAGAATAAGGACTTATAATTTTCCGCAAGGAAGACTTTCCGATCATCGTATTGGACTTACCCTGTATTCCCTTGATAAAATAATAGAAGGTGATTTATCGCCTGTTATTAACGCTCTGATCGCCCACAACCAAGCTATTTTGCTTAAGGGAGAGGATGCTCTATAAAAATATTCTTTTGCAGAAATATTTTTTAAAAAATGAGGAGCATTTAAAATCGTTTTATCCGGGAATCAGTGAGACTATTTTCATTCAAAAATTACAGAATTTAACTTCGCAAGAAATTTTAAAGGCTTTTCCTCTTATTGAACAAGGAGTCCCTCTTTCCTATATAACGAGAGAACATTTCTTTTTTAACCATGATTTTATTGTTAGTCCCGCAGTTCTTATTCCCAGATTTGAGACGGAAATTCTGGTAGAGTTGGCGCTCCAAAAAATAAAGGCACAAAACGTTTCTGAATTAAAGATTTTAGATTTGTGCTCTGGCTCAGGCTGTATCGGTCTTTCTCTTTTAAGTGAGCTTAAAAATAAAACGATAAAAATGTTTTTTGCAGATATTTCGTCAGAAGCTTTAGAGATCAGTCAACGTAATTACCAAAAACTGCGATGTCATTTTGGCAATCATCAGGCGCAATTTATTGTCTCTGATTTGCTCAGTTCCATTGATCACGAAAATCGTTTTGATGTGATTGTCAGCAATCCGCCTTATATTAAAAAAGAATTGCATCAGGAAGGGGTACACCTCCAAGTTGCTCTCTTTGAGCCTTCTCTCGCTCTTTTTTTAGAGGATGGACACTATGAAGATTGGTTTGAG
>CAYQEW010000223.1:0-2363 GCA_964416605.1 uncultured Bacteriovoracaceae bacterium
AAAATATAATGTACCTTCGGAAATCCTTGCTGTTGCTTTGGTCGAGTCTGGTTTTATAGGAAAAATTTTTGGAGTTAATGTTTAAATATGTTATAAAAAATAAAAAAATAAGGACATAAAATGAATATCACAAATAGTGAAATTGAAAATTATTGTAAAGAGATAAGTCTTTCAGAAAGTAGTGAGTGCTACGCGATTAAAGAATACGCTGACGCAACAATGGGTGTTCAAGCGCGTATGGTTTCAGGATCGTTAGAAAATGCTCTTTTTAAATTTCTTATTAAATTAACAAATCCCAAAAAAATCTTAGAGATCGGAACATTTCTAGGCTATAGCGCTCTTTCCATGGCAGAGTTTCTCCAGGAAGATGCCATCATAACCACTCTTGACATTGATGCTGAGGCTCTTAAGCAAGCACAAGCATTTTGGGATAAATCTTTACATGGCAATAAAATTATTGCCCATTGCATGAGTGCTCTCGATTTTCTAGAGCATACCGATGAAAAATTTGATCTTATTTTTATTGATGCAGATAAAAATAATTACCTCAATTATTTTAAAGCTTCATTAGGAAAACTCAGTGAAAATGGCTACATCATTGTTGACAATACTCTTTGGAGTGGCAAAGTTCTCTTAAATGACTCTTCTGATAAGCAAACACAAACTATCCAAGAGCTGAATAAATACATTCAAAGTAGAAATGATCTTATTAACGTGCTGCTGCCTCTTCGCGATGGTGTTCATCTTATCACGAAAAAATAACGCAACGCCGTTGTAAATTTTACAGACTCAGAAGTATTCAAACTTATATTCTGGCCAGACTGTGTTGCTCTTTGATATGTATTTTTTTCAAACCAAAGACGAAGGAGAGCTCTTTGAAAAACACACTCTTACTCATTATTCTTTTTACCTTTCACTCTAACCTTTTTGCCAAAGAAATTTTCTGCGAAAAAGATCAACCTTATCCTTTTAAGAGTATTGATGTCGAAGAAGGAAAATCAAGTTTTGGAGTCCTCACTTGTAACCGAGTTGATCAAATCGCAAGTATTGTTTTTTCTCTGCAAAAAGTTTTGGTTCCCAGTGGACTGACTCTGCCTAAAAGTCTTGATCTTAAAATTCTTCATAAATTTGATAACGCCTATTACGCTTGGGGACAGGTCGTTCTTCCTTACTCCCTGACTATCGATAAGTTTGAGAAGCATCCCAATCATACCCTCAATGTCTGGTCTCATGAATTTGGTCACGCTATTTTTAATGAGTCGATGGGTAAATTAATTCCCAAATGGAATGATCTCAAATTTGCGATGGCCCTCCTGATGCCTCTTTATAACGAGCAAGGTAAACTTGCTTCTGAATTAGAAAAAGAAAATGATCCATTTAAAGTAGTAGCCATTCAAACCCGTCTTAAAGAAATCACTGAGAAAATGAAGGAAATTCGTAAGACTTTTTATGAAGCTTTTATCTTAAATGATATATCTGCATCTTATAATGAATTTTTTGCGGATATTGTTGCCGTTATTTATTCACAAAAAGGCGATGCTATCTACGATGCTCTTTTTAGAACTGGGCTAGGATTTGAAACAAACAAAAGTTTTATTGCAAGAGACTTTACCAATCGCTCAAATGAAATCACCAAATGGAATCCAACTCAAGATGATCTTGAAATTCATAACTTACTTGCTCCTGCACGTTATCATGTTTGGAAATATTATCTAGACAATCCGATTTATGCACATAATAAAGGAGTAATCGCTAAAGAATCTTTAAGGGCAATTTCAAGAGAAATTGTAAAATTTAAAGATACCTACGGTCCTTTTATTAAAAGTTACGGCTATTCAAAAGACATGGCTTTCACCATGAATAAAAGCCTCATCAATCAGATTGATACCATCATGATTTTTAATAAATAATTTTATTAAAAATGAGGTAAAACCAAGAACGCAAGAAATGCAATAATCGTTGGTATAAGCCCTGCCTTTAAGAGCCCTAAGGGGCTTATACCCTCTTCACCAAAAGAATCTTTCAGAATCCCAAAACCAGCGGGATTAGGTGCATTCGCAATAACCGTCAAGCCACCGCCTGTTACCGCTCCAGCCAAAAGAAAATATTTTGAGGCTTCACTTAAATCAGCAAGCGAACCCAAATAAGTCAACGCCGCATTGTCCGTAATCGCAGTCAAAAGAGTGGCTCCCACATAAAGCGGCATTGTTCCTAAACTTGTTATAAAAGGACCTATCCACCAAGCTTGATCTTTTCCAAGTACCATTAATCCACCCAAAAAAAATCCCACCATCAGAGATTCTTTTAGTTTGAGCGTATCCTGATACTCTTGAGTCACTTGAGTAAATCCCATAAAAAAAAGA
>CAYQEW010000224.1:0-2353 GCA_964416605.1 uncultured Bacteriovoracaceae bacterium
GGTTAAAAATTAGTCGGACTTTTACTCACTACGCCTGACGATGACTCAGTAAAAAGTATGGAGAAGCGAGATCGTATAATTACGACATTTAAAATCTTGCTAACAAGTAAACCTGATTTTAAAAATACAATATCCGTAAAAACGACAGGGTTTTTGAATAGTCGTAGTTTTCGATATAAAGTAATTAATGACGATCAGCGCTTGAATATTGTTTCCAATTGCATTGAAGATTATTTAATTAATAATGAAAATAATATAATTGATAATTTGTTAAAATTAAAATTTTTAAAAAAATCAAAAAGAATTTTAGAGAAATTGGGCTTTGAGATACAATTAGATCCAAGCCTATCGTCGAGAGAGGTTCTTGATGTTATAAAAGCTAAGCCTGTTATTGATGAGATTCAAAAAGAAAATGATGTTTATTATCGTATTTATTATGCTTTAAATCTTTCAGATGGAAGCGTTTTTGAAGTTAGGGATGGCTCTTTTGCAGGGCAAGAAAAGTATTTAGAGTATAATAAAAAATATGTCATTCTTTCGGATGATATATCCGAAGCAATTTTCTTATCGCAAAGAATGAAGTTGTTATCTCGAAAAGAAGCAGTGAAGTTTATAAATGATCCAACAGGAAATCTCTTTCCTCCAGATACAGATCTTAATAAATTTGATCTTTCTGAATACGACAAAAGAGTTGGTGGATTTGAAATACTAAAGCTAGCAAAAATTTCAGAAATTATTTCAACTGGGATTGAATGGTATGATAAAGATAAAGAATCGATTGCAAAGTATAAAATAAAGAACATCTCGGGTGATATTGAAGAAATAATCCTAGATAAGGACTTAGTCGTATCAATAATTTCAAAATACAAAAACGCAAGGGATATTGATTTAATTAACAATCAACCCATTGAGGATTTACCAATTGATATTGGAGATGGGCGCTATATTATTATTAACAAAGATAATTTTCAGGAACTTGTCGAATTAGAAAAAAAATTTTCGTCCGAAGGGAAGAAAACAATTTCAAAAGATACCTCTTCGTCTAATTATGCAGCAGTAATACAGCCAGTAGAACATTTAGAAAATTCATCAACATTTCCGAATATTAGGCTTTTATCAGAAGACTTAGTACCATTTCTCATTGACGGATTCGTGTTGAAAAAACACCAAGTAGAGGGAGTTAATTGGCTTTTAAATTCTTTTTATTTTGAGAATGGAGGAGTTGTTCTCGCCGATGATATGGGCCTAGGAAAAACACTCCAACTTGCATTATTTTTTGTTCTTATTAAGAATTCTGAAAAAATTGAAAAACTAAAAAAATATCCTAAAAAATCTTGTGATATTGGGGGAATGGTGGTGGCACCAGTTATTTTACTAGAAAACTGGAATGATGAATTTAAAAAATTCATCAAGAAAGATTTTTTGCCAGAAGTATTGATTTTGCATGGAGGAATATTAAAAGAAATAAGGAAAAATGATAAAAACCTAGATGGAAAATGGTGGAGTAATTATGATTTTATCATTACCAACTATAAAACATTCTCCAAATATCAAAGATCTTTACTGAAAATTAAATTTTTAATTAACTTCTTTGATGAATCTCAGAATATCAAAAATCCAAATACAGCACAAAGTCGAGCTGCAAGAGGCGTTAAGTCTGACTTTGTCGTTTGTGTTACAGGAACGCCTGTAGAAAATAGGTTGTTAGATTTATGGACACAAATAGATACAATTAACAGAAAGCCTCGAAACCCTCTCGGGCCAGAAGATAAATTTATCGAAAATTACGAAAAACCAAAAAATGGAGTTTTAAAGGTAAAAGAAATAATGCGTTTTGGGCAAGATGATGCAGTCATTTTAAGAAGAGACAAGCAACTTTTACGAGATGCAAAAGATTTAAAGAATAAGATTGTACTGGAGCCTATTTATGTTGAAATGACTCAAAATCAGATTACACAGGAACAAGCAATTGTACAAAAATATAAAAACAAGCCATTGCAAATTATTCACTATTTAAGATATCTTTATCAGCATCCCCATATTTTAAATAAAAATTTAGATATTGAAATAAGTGATGATGAATTAATTAATGAATCACCTAAACTAGCAGCAACTATTGAATTATTAGATAAGATTAAAAAATCAGGAGAAAAAGTTCTTGTTTTTACATTTTCCACACCGATGCAAACACTGATGAAAAAGGTTTTAGACAATAGATATAAACTCAATATTTTTATTATTAATGGTGTAAGTAATAGCAAGGGCTCGCAGTCTGCCAAAAAGATGATTTCAAAGTTTTAAGAGCAAATGTGAAAACAAGAGCAATTCCTGTGAAGTTTGAAGACAATCTATA
>CAYQEW010000225.1:0-2336 GCA_964416605.1 uncultured Bacteriovoracaceae bacterium
TTTGAGAAGCAAGAGCACAACTCTTGCGCATTTTTATTATTTCTTCTGCTGTTTTAATCTTAATCATAGGCGCAGTGTATATTTATTTAGCTTTCTTGCCAAGTTCTACGCTCATTCGGTATGCTCAAAACAAATGATACAATATAATATTTATAGACCGCACATTTCAAGCTACTTCTCTTGTGATTTTATTGCCAAAGAGCAAAAGCTCATTGAGTCTTTACCTAATTGTCATTATACGCAAAACCCTGAAAAAAATATTATTTTGCTTACTTCTTCCAATGTTGATTTACTCAAGCTTGATCCTAAAATTATCAAGGAAACAGCTCTTATCGTTCATCCTAATTCAGGCCATGAAAATCTCGATAAAACAATTATTCAAAAAAATAATATTCCTCTGGTTTTAGGGAATTCTTTGCGTCAGCATGCGGTAGTTGAGTATATTTTAGAAGCACTTTTTTCTTCTAGGCGTCTTCCGATTGCTAAGCATTGGGATCAAAAACGTACTTGGGACAGAAAACTTATTTCCAATATGAAGATTGGAATTTATGGTTTTGGGCATATTGGCAAATTACTGCATGAGGTACTTAAACCTCTCGGTGCTCATATTCTTATTGCGGACCCTAGGCTCAATCAATCTTTCCCCTTAAATAAAGATATCGATGCTCTTATTTTTTGCCATTCTATTTTGGAAGATTATCCTTTAGAAATAAATCATCATTTATTCCAAGAACTTTCTGAAAGTATTATTCTTATTAATCCTGCGCGAAGTGCTTTTTGCGACATAAATGATCTTTTTTTATTTCTTCGCAAAAATCCAAAGGCTCAAGCCTATTTTGATGTTTTTCCCTATGAACCCTACCCTTTTGATCCTGCAACTGATCCTCCTAATTTTTTCCCTAGCTCTCATATCGCAGGCGTTCATAGGCATTTAGAAGAAGAGCTTATTCATTTTGAGTATGAAGTCATAAAAGCTTTCACTCAAAACTCTCTGGTAAAATTTAAGGATCAATTATGGAAATAAAAAATAAATGGATACAAAAAATTCTTCCAGCTCTAAGAGCTCCTGGAAACGGAGTTCACACTGTCCATACGGGCCAAGAAAAAAAGAATATTCTTTTCAAAAAAATCTACGGCTCTATTAAACCTGATATCGTTCAAAAGAAATGGCAAGAGTCACTTTTAAAAAATGATTTCTCTTTAAAGCCTCTTCTGCTCGCTATTCCTAGTGACAGCGGTGCTGGAATTATTAAAGGAAGTAATTGGGGACCTCTGTTTATTCGAGAATCTCTGATCGATCAAAGTTCTAAGAGGTATACGGATCTTGGCGATGTTCTTTGTATTCCTCAACTTTTAATGGATGATTATCTCAATGAAACGACCATCGCAAGCTGCCAAAAAGCGGTGTATGGAAAAAAAAATAATCTTCCGGTTTCCTGTCTCAGTATCGCTGATTACTTTCTTCAAAATCTTTATCAAAAAAATCCTCAAGCTAAATTGATCGGCCTTGGAGGTGATCATTCGGTGAGTTATCCTTTTGTCAAAAACTGGATTCAGAATCAAAAAGATCCCCATTTTGCCGTCATTCATTTTGACGCGCACACTGATCTTCTCTCTGAGCGTTTGGGTATTCCTATTTGTTTTGGCTCTTGGGCCTATCATATTTTAAAATTTCTTCCTGCCCCCAAACATCTTATTCAAATCGGCATTCGCTCCTCGGGAAAAAATAAAAAATATTGGGAACAAAATCTTGGTATCAAACAAATTTGGGCACCAGAAATCAAGAAAAAGGGAGTGGAGAAAACATCTCAAGAAATCATCAAATCCTTACACAAATTAAATGTAAAAAATATTTATATCTCTTTTGATATTGATGCCCTCGATTCACTTTTTGCCAGCGCAACGGGAACTCCTGAAAATGAGGGAATCGCTCTTCATGAGGCTCTTATTCTTATTCATGACTTGTGCCATCATTTTAAATTAACAGGTTGTGATCTCGTTGAAGTTGCCCCTTATATTTCTCATGGCTCACACTCCACCCATGAACCTTGGCAAACCTTGCAATCAAGTAAGGCTATTATAGAAAGTTTTTTAGATGGATTTAATCAATAAATATTTTTCTACCGCTTACCGAACGCAAGAAAATGATTATATCTTTTTGCAAAATGAAATCAATCCATCTGTCCTAAAAGCAGCCTACGAGTACGGTATTTTCCCCTGGCCCATGCCAAACGAAAAAGAACTGACTTGGTTTGCTCCCGCGAAGAGAGGTGTTCTTTTTTTGAATCAAATCCATTATTCCAAAAGTCTTTCAAAGCTGATGAAAAATCATCCTT
>CAYQEW010000226.1:0-2333 GCA_964416605.1 uncultured Bacteriovoracaceae bacterium
CTAGCAAAATATGGAAAGCTGATTTTGTCTTAGAAAATTTTCCTTTATCTTCCACACAACCTGATTTTATTTTTGTTGAGATGATGCAAAAGATGGGTTTTTCTCTTGAGCAAAAAGAAGAATGTCTACACATAAGAAAAATGAATCAAGAAGCTTTACCTATCTGTGTGGATATTTCCAGCTCTCCTGATTTGCTCCCCGTTTTAGCGGCACTGTGCGCCTGTGCCAAAGGCACCAGTCTTCTCAAAGGGGTTGCAAGGAATCTTTATAAAGAATCAAATCGTGTGAGTGAAGTAATAAAGTTACTGAAGCTTTTGGGAGTTCATGTTGACTACAAAGAGGATACTCTTTGTATTCAGGGGCCTTATAAAATAATTTCTTCCAAGATTTTTTATGATCCTGCCAGCGATCATCGTATGGCAATGGCGGCGGCAGTTTTTGTCGCCCAGGGCGTTTCGTTAGAGATTTTTAACCGCGATGTTGTGAATAAAAGTTATCCTTCTTTTTGGAAGGAAGCTGAGCTATGAAAATTTTTTTAGTGGGCCAGAGAGGAATAGGGAAGAGTAGTTTTTTAGCAAGAATAAAAAAAGAAACGACTCTTGCTTGCTTTGATTTAGATCAAGAGATTGAAAAAATGTATCAGGAAAGCATCGCAAGTATTTTTGCACGTTTAGGTGAATCAACCTTTAGAGAATATGAAAAACAATGTTTACAGATTCTCATGTCACAACATGAACAATTTATTATGGCATTGGGTGCGGGATATCAGGGAGATTACCCTGAAGATGTGACGGTTATTTGGCTTAGGCGTGTGACGGAAAAACATCCGCGCGTTTTCTTTGATCGCCCTCGGCTTTATCCGGAATTTTCACCCCATGAAGAGTATCAAAAAATATATGATGAGCGCTTTGAAAAATTTAAAACCAGATCACATTTTCAGTTTTATATGGAAGAAGGAAATTTTAATACGCCCTCTCTTTTTTATGCTTCTGAGGTAAGTGGTATTGTGACCGCGCTCCCGTCAATGAACCTAGAAATCATAAGTACTCTGTATCAGCTTCGCCTTGTGGAGTACCGCGATGATATAGCTGTACAACATCAGCCACTGCGAAGTGGTGCCCTTTTTTCCTATAGAATGAAACCTCCTATTAAGCAAAATGATTTTGAGGATTTCGGGCTTGAGTTAGGAAAGCCTTCTCGCAGGTTCTCAATTATCTCCAAGCATGAAAGAACAGAAGGTGAGTCTTTAGCAAGTTTCTTTGCTGAGCTTGAAAAATACAGTGAGTATGGGGATCAGCTTAAAGCGGCTCCGATGATTGAAAGCTTTGAGGAACTTTATGTTGGGCATGTGTGGCAACAAAAAGATCCTGTTAAGCGCTCTTTTCTTCCTCGGTCTTACCATGGCAAATGGAAATGGTACCGCTTATTTATGAAAGATAAAATGCCTCTTAATTTTTACCGATTTGATGGAGAGCACAATCTTGATCAGCCTTTGTTTCATGAGTGGGTAACGACTTTGTCGTCGGACACATTTGCAGGGGTTCTAGGGACACCGATTGAGCATTCCTATTCACCCGCTTATCACAAATCATTCTTTGCATCTATTGGAATTCCCTTTTTTGCAATTAAGGTTGAGCGAAGTGAGCGTGAAATCGCTTTAAGTATTTTAAAAAAAATGGGATTAAGATTTGCGGCGATCACTTCTCCTCTTAAACAAGAGGGGATTAACACTCTTTATATTCATCACAATTTAAGCGAAGAGACTGTAAATACAGATTTGAAAGCTCTATCTCATTGTTTAAAAAAATATGATTTACCTCAGCCCATAGCAATTTGGGGCAACGGAGAGATGGCGCAAAATATCCAAAAATTTTATCCACAGGCAGTGATTTATTCCGCAAGACAGGGAGCAGTGGATTGTCAGCAGGCGCGCACGCTTATTTGGGCTTGTGGCAACCATGAGAGGTTTGTTTTTCCAGACAATCCTCACCGGCTTACCACGGTTTTTGATTTAAGTTATATTCCATGGTCGATGGGAAAAGATTTTGCTTTTGCAAATAAGCTTCATTATATAAGCGGAGAAGAACTTTTTTTAACTCAAGCACAAGAACAACAGATTTTTTGGCAATCGTTTATCAAGGAAAAAAAAGATGAATAAGAATTCAATGGGGCAGATAATCACGATGACATGTTTTGGCGAAAGTCATGGGCCCGCAATGGGTGTTGTGATCGATGGTTGTCCTGCTGGAGTTGAGTATGATGAAGCGCTTTTGCTTAAAAATTTAGCAAGAAGAAAACCGGGGAGTCCCACGCAATCAAGTCGTCAAGAAGAG
>CAYQEW010000227.1:0-2323 GCA_964416605.1 uncultured Bacteriovoracaceae bacterium
TTAATAATTATTTTATAAAGATTTATGGGGAGAAATTTGGAAGCAAAATAAATATAGTACTCATTGTCTAAAACAATCTGGCATATTTCAAATATTTCTTTTTGAAATTCAGAATTCCCCGTTTTATCTTTTTGCAATGAGCAATACGCAATTAGCTTTGAGTAATGAAAGTAAAGTTCGTTTTTATTTAATTTGTCTTTATTTTTAAACAGTGCCTTTTTGTAAGAGTAATAATTTTCCACATTTCCGAGGTTTGAAAACGCCTGAACAAGCTTTAAATAAAGATTTATGATATAAGTATAATTATTAAAAGGCTCGATATTTTTAATTAATTTTTCAATTTCCAGATCATAAATCACTTTTTCCAGTTTAGGTTTGATATTGTAAGTATCATTTGATGATAATGAGATAATGGAATTGATATAGTTCGACATTAATTCCATTATAAAGTAATTTATGAAGTTTACATTTACATTCAATAAACTCTCCGACAAAATTTTAGTGGATTTCTTATGGTTATCCAGCCCGTAGTTCAGAATATAGTTTACTTTATAGGCATCAAAGTTGTAACTTCGTTGAAAAAAATCTGAACCAATATCCTCTTTTGAAGACTTTTCCTCTGAAAAACTAAAAATATTCTTACTAGATAATGATTTTAAATTTCTTCCAAAGTATTCTTTTATTAAAAATTCATTCTTTTTTAAAGGATTTTTTTGTATGTTTGATATTATAAGAAATTCTTCTATTAATTTCTGCATTTTAGAAATGAGATTTGTAATCGTAGAATAATTGTAAATTTTTCCCGGATACAGCTTTTTAAATAAATATTCACTAGTTAAAGAATCGGAATTAAATTCAGGATAAAATTTTTTTAAGATCTCAAATAGTTCATTTATTTTCGAAAGACTGTTGAAATATGGTGATGAAAGAAATGTTTTTAAACTTTTTAATTCATCAGGAGTTATAGTTCTTAATACGATTATTAAATTATGGTTATTTAGGTTCATATCGGCACAAAATATACGGAGATAATAAAATAATTTTTTATAAAAATATCAAAAATAATATTAAAATCAAAGATTATTAAAAATTATATTTAAAAACCCTGCGGAAATCTAAAAAATATTTCTTTGCATATTAAGATATCTTTTGCAATATTTGTATAGATTTTAGTAGAGGTAATTTAACCTACCATACTTATGAGAAAAGTATTATTAAAAATTGTTTTACTGGTATTGATTGCTGTAGGAGTAATTTCTACATCCCCTTTTATAGTAAAGGCATCAGAGCCTTGTTCAACTGAAGTTGTTTCAGGCGAAGAATATACATATGAAAAAATTATTATCGATGGCGTAGTTTGGATTGTAGTGATTGATCGTTCCGGCGCTATTTTAGAAATTTATCCTGAGTCATGCGGTGGTCCGCATCTTGGAGGACACTAGTTCTTTAAAAGTTTAAAATTGTTTTAATTAATTGAATTAATAATGGTGAATCAAAACGCTCCCTCGTTTTTTTAGTTTTTTCGGGGGAGGTTTTGAACTCTAAAAGTTCAAAGAACTTTTATGGTTAAATCTGGGAGAAGTAAATGATAGCCCCCCTAAAATTTTTTCTCCCGTTTGCCAAATAACAAGATTCTCATAGCTAAAATCTCACCTCGTTAAAATACTCCTTCTTTTTCATACTTTTTCGGAAGGAGTATTTTTTTTTATTAAAAAGTTTATCGTTCCTCACTTCAAAATCTTCATATTAAAAATTACCGGTTTTTCATTCCAATAATAAGAATAGTTTAAATTGTTTTTACAATTTATCCTGCATAAAATTAAAGGTATTTTTTGTATATATTTACCTTTTATAATGCTATGGATTTATTTGCTTCTAAGTGATTAAATCAATGTCTCTTACTGTGACTGTTTCAATTTTTCTTTAGTTTTAATGGCAAGCCGGGCAGGCTGATTTTCACAGGTATTTTGCCTGTGGTAAATCAAACCCCTATAGGGAAATTAAATGAAAATAAAATCATTTATTTTTGCCTGTCTGCTTTCTTTAACTTTTAATTGCACAGGCTTTGGAAATTCTGTTTCAGTCAAAGCTGAAACAAAAAATTATCACATTTCTTGTGATGAATATATTTATGTCAGATATGATGTTGACGGAGTTCCTTGGATTTTTGTGTATGATAAAGG
Source organism: uncultured Bacteriovoracaceae bacterium (assembly GCA_964416605.1). Classification (GTDB taxonomy): domain Bacteria; phylum Bdellovibrionota; class Bacteriovoracia; order Bacteriovoracales; family Bacteriovoracaceae; genus CAYQEW01. The sequence continues at coordinate 2,184 of CAYQEW010000227.1, forward strand.
GGGGAATTTAATTACTGCCTACCCTGAGAATTAATTTCTATGGGCTATGCTTTAAATCATAGCCCGTTTATTTTTTCTTCCAGCCAATCTTTGAATAAAGTTATTCCTGCGTCCTGAATCATTATGTTTAATTTCTTTTT
>CAYQEW010000228.1:0-2321 GCA_964416605.1 uncultured Bacteriovoracaceae bacterium
TTTTAAAACTTCAAACTTCTCAGAAAGAAAACTATCCATATAAAGAAGTCAATGCAGAAATTGTATCAGAAAAATTAAAAGAAACACAACTTTATCGTGATGGGATTAGTATTCTTTCTTTATTAAAAAGAGATGGAGAAAAAACAAAACATTGGGTAGATTATTCGCTTAGTGCTGTGAAAAAGGATAAAAGAAAAAGAACTGAAATTGATTTTAAAGACTATTTTAATAATTTAAAAAATCAATGGAATTTATCTTTGCAGGATAAGAATATAACGCTAGAAACTATATACAATATTGAGGATAAATATGATTTTAGGGCATTTGAAATGGACTTGGATACGATTTTTAGTAATCTAATAGCAAATTCAATTGATTCCTTTCAAAATGTAAAGGGAGTAATAATAGAAAGGAAAATATTTATAGATATTAGTGTTAAAAATAATATAGCTAAAATAGTGTATTCGGACAATGGAAACGGTATAAAGGCTGGCTTGTTTTCTGATAAAGATGATGTATTCCTACCATTTGTTACAACCAAAAAAGGGGGTACCGGTTTAGGAATGTACCTTGTAAAAAATGTTGTAAATGACAACAATGGAACCATTGAACTACTTGAGCGGGAAAATGGCTTTGGAGTAGAAATAATTTTTTCAACAAGAAACAATTAAAATATGAAATATAAGATTGGATTTATTGATGAAGATCATCTTCAATGGGAAAAAGTAGAAAGAAATTTGCGTGACTTTTTTGATGTTATTGAATACGATATTTATAAAGGTATTTCAAAAGATGATTTAATTGAACAGGTTTACAATTCCGATATCGATTTACTATTAGTTGATTATTTAATGACGGATAGAGGGTTTCTAAGTTTCAATGGTGATGAATTTGCGAGAGATTATGAAAAAATAAAACCTAGATTTCCAATTATTGTTTTTACGACATATACAGGAGATGCTTTTAAAGATGTAGATAATCCAAATATTATTTATGACAAAGCATTGCTTCTGGAGAATACACAACATTTAGTCGATTCAATAACTAAAAACATTGAGTTATATAAAAATTATATCTATGAACGCAAGGATAAAATAGCTATGCTTTTACAAAAAAGAGAAACTGAGGGTTTAAATGCAATTGAAAAAAATTTACTTCTAGAAATGCAGCTTGAACTTAGAATATTAGATAAAAAGAGAGCTGAAGTTCCGTTACAATTAATCGAGGATAATACCTTCGAAAAATTGGCAGAAACAACAAAAGAAGCAGAGAGATTTTTAGAATCATTAATCAAAAAAGAAAAAGATGATTCCATTGAGAGATAAAGTGCCTACAAGAAGGACTAAACCAACAAAAAATCCTAGTGGTGAAAATTGGAGCCATCACAAACCAGATTTAAAAGAAGATTTTAATAATCGTTGTGCTTATTGTGATTCATTTGATGGTTTTAGACACACTTATTTTGAAGTTGACCATTTTATCCCTAAAGACTTTTTTAAGCAATTCGGTAATATTGATTCATGTCAATACAATAACTTAGTCTACTCTTGTAAGTTTTGCAATAATTCAAATCGTGCAAAATGGCCAACACAAAGCCAAACAGAACATAATAATGGTAAACAGGGATTTGTTGACCCTTGTTCAAAAGAATATGACGCTCATTTTTATAGAACAAATGAAGGTGCGATTATGTGGAAAAATGAATTAGGAAAGTGGATGCATAGCGTAGCATTTAAGTTTGATGAAAGAGAAAAATCAATAATTATACTTTGGAATATGGACAAGCTCAAAAAAATTATTGATGAAATAGCGAGTTTATTAAAAAAATATAAGGAAGATTCTTTTGAGTATAAATTGATTTATACTGAACTTGGGAAATTTACAACGCCATATTATTTTCTGCATCAGGAGTTAATAGACTTTTATAATGAATAAAAAACAAACAGGCTCGTACTACACACCCAAAATCATTGCAGATTTTGTGGTTGACAATCTTGCAAAAAGATTGAATGGGAAAAGTCTGTCAATACTTGAACCAAGTTCAGGAGATGGTATTTTTATTAATGCAATTTACAATCATCAATCTTTTTCAAAGAAAATAAAGAAAGTAATAGCGGTTGAAAAGGAAGAAACAGAAATAGAGAAAGTAAGATTGATTACAAAAAGTAAAACACTTAAAGCTGTAAATGCAGACTTTTTAGAGTTTCAGCATAACAATAAAGAAACATTCTCTCTTGTAGTTGGAAACCCTCCTTATTTTAAAAAAAACTTGCTTACTAAAGAGCAAACGAATCTATCTAAACAAATTTTTAAGAATGCCA
>CAYQEW010000229.1:0-2312 GCA_964416605.1 uncultured Bacteriovoracaceae bacterium
AAGTGATGCGCATTACTCGTGGGCTCAGATGATTGCTCATGCTTCACGTGAGGAATGGCTGCTCTCAACGGATGTGCTCGGCAGTGGTACCGTGGGAACAGGTTGTGGTCTCGAGCTTGATCGCTGGATTCAACCTGGAGATAAAATTGTTTTAGAAATTGAAGGAATAGGATCACTTAAAAATATTATAGGAACACCCCATGGAAAACTTTAAATCAAGCGGTATTTTCACCAAACAAGCTCATGTTCATATTCCAGAAAATTGTTATGAGGAAGAACATGGTCGAAAAGGTTTTTTCGGCAGAGTCTCTCAGCTCTATCATCAAAACCCTCTCACTTCTTGGACAAATATTGAAGGTGATTTGAAGCCTCGCAATCTTCCTCCGCTTTTTGAAACACCGGAAGTTCTCAATCAGTTTTCAAAAATTCTTTATAATAATGATGTGGAAATTTCGCTCGGAACCTTCACTGGAACATGGGATCATTTCTCTCGCAACGCTGATTTTGATGAACTCTTTTTTATTCATGAAGGAAGCGGAAGATTTGAAAGTGTTTACGGCAATCTAGAATACACCAAAGGTGACTATATCGTTATGCCAAGGGGCACGACCTATAAAATGTTTATTCATAGCGCAAGTAAAATTCTGCTCACGGAATCCGCTTCAGAATTTGAAGAACCAGCGCGCGGTATTTTGGGGCCCAATGCTCTCTATGATCAATCGGCAATCACAACACCTGAATCATCATTGGGCTCTAACCAAAATTTATCTGAGTACAAAGTTCATATTAAACATAATGGCTCTATCACAATTGTTACTTATCCTTTTAACCCTCTCGATGTCGTGGGTTGGAAAGGAAGTGTTTATCCTTGGAAAATATCTATTTATGATTACTGCCCTATTATGAGTCACAAATATCATATTCCTCCATCGGGGCATTCGATGTTTGTGTGTCGCAATTTTGTAGTGTGTTCTTTTGTGGCAAGACCTCTTGAGGATGCTAGTCACGGAGTGCTTAAAGTTCCTTTTTATCATTCTAATATTGATTATGATGAAGTTCTTTTTTATCACCAAGGCAATTTCTTTAGTCGAGATAATATTGATGCGGGAGCGCTGACATTTCACCCTCAAGGCATTCATCATGGTCCCCATCCCAACGCTTTTAAAAATTCTCAAGATAAATTATTCACCGATGAATACGCCGTGATGATTGATACGCGCTACCCTCTTAAGCGCACTGAGTTTTTCTCGCAATATGAAAATAAAGATTATTGGAAATCTTGGGGAGCAAAATGAAATCTATCTCACCTTACGATCAAGCTTACGCTGATAATTATAAGCTACTCATTGGCGCCATCGTGCCACGTCCCATTGCCCTCGTCTCCACTCTCAATACCAATGGAACCTACAATCTTGCGCCTTTTTCTTTTTTCACAGCTATTAGTGCAGCTCCTATGATTGTGGCTTTTTGCCCTATGATTCGAACCATTGATGGGCAAAAAAAAGACACGGTGATTAATATTGAGCGCGAAAAAGAATGCGTCATTAATTTTGTCACCGAAGAAATGGCGGAAAGAGTTAACAATTGCGGCAAAGAATTACAATACGGCCTAAGCGAATTTGAGTCGGCAGGACTCTCGATTATGCCCTCTGAAATTGTCAAAGCCGCTAGAGTTAAAGAAAGTCCCATTCACTATGAATGCAAATTGCGCGATATTTTGTCCTATGGCGATCATATTGGGGCAGGCTCCCTTATTAGCGTTGAAGTGATTAAGATCCATATCAATGAAAATCTATTAGAAGGTGGTAGAATCAACTCTGATATTTACAAGCCTCTAGGGCGTGGGGCTGGAAATAATTGGATCAAATGTGATCATACCTTTCAACTAGATCGCCAAACAAGGAATCAAATTCAATGAGTGTAGAAGATGTTATCAAATTTAGAAAAGACTACAACCAAAAATACCCTCTCGGATTTTATTCTGGGTACCTGCATTATTTCAGCAATGTGATTTTTGCTGGAGGTCTTAGTCTGTACGGTCTTTTTAAACTTGAAAACCTAAGGCCCGTTGAGTTGATAAGTATTCCCATCGCTTTTATCTTTGCCAGTTTGGTCGAATACATCGCTCATCGTTTTGTTTTGCATGTGCGTCTTAAGTATTTTCCGATTGCCTATATTGAGCATACTCTGATGCATCATTTTTATTTTACTGATGAGCATTATGAATTAGAAAATAATCGTGATTTTCATCGCGTGCTTTTTAAACCCTACGCGGTTTTTATTTTTCTTATTCTTATCGCCATTCCCAATTC
>CAYQEW010000230.1:0-2311 GCA_964416605.1 uncultured Bacteriovoracaceae bacterium
AATTGAAACAACTGAAGTCAACGCCCTCACCATTGATGTGAAAAATGATTTTGGCAATCTTCATCTCGATTTAGCTCCTTATGTCAAAGAGCTTAAGTCCAAAGGAATCTACACCATCGCTCGCATCGTTGTATTTAAAGATAATGTCACTATTAAGGCGCATCCCGAGTTTGCGCTGATCAATAAAGTCACGGGAGCTCCTTGGAAAGGAAGTGATGGCATGACCTTTATTGATCCTTATAACGAGACGGCTTGGAATTATATTATTGGCATTGCTCAAAAGGCTGCGCTGATGGGCTTTGATGAAATCCAATTTGATTATGTGCGTTTTCCAACTGATGGCAATAAATCACTGGTCAAATGGTCTGGTGATTACTCTGACGAAGGCAGAACAAATGCCATCGCCAATTTTTTAGCGCTGGCTCAAAAAACGCTCAGCCCGTTAGGTGTTTTTATTGCGGCGGATGTTTTTGGTATTTCTGCCTTTGAAACAAAAGACCTTAGCAAAATTGGGCAAAAAATTGAAAAGATAGCACCTTATTTAGATTATGTGTGCCCAATGGTCTATCCATCGGGTTACGCCAAAGGAACAGGAGGAGTCGCTGATCCAGTCAATCAACCAGGCGCCATTGTGGGTGTGAGTATTCGCAATTACCGAATGCGTGCAGATAAAGTGAATCCAGACCTCATCATTCGCCCTTGGCTTCAGGCATTCAATGACTATTCTCCTGCTAAAAAAGTATATACTGGTGACGATATTAGAAAACAAATAGATGCCTCTGATGCTCGTGGAGGCTCTGGATGGTTGCTTTGGAATGCCGCAGGAAAATACAATGCGTCTGGATTAAAAAACAAAAAAATAAAAGTAATAAAGGAATAAGATGAAATCCTTTTTTACTTTGCTCTTTCTGTCTTTAAGTTTTTCTACTCAGGCCAATAAACTGGGAAATATCATGGTGCTTATGTACCACAAGATTGGATACCCTGAAACGACTTGGTGTCGGACTCCTGAAAAGTTTCAAGAAGATTTAGAATTACTTTATAAAAAAAATTATTATCTCATCAACCTTGTCGATCTTGTGCAAGGAACAGCGAAAGTGCCAAAAGGAAAAGCTCCCATCGTTCTCACTTTTGATGATCTCGCTCCTGGACAAGTGGCGCTCAAAAATGGTGTCTGGGATCCTCAAAGTGCGGTAGGAATGATTGAGGCTATGTATGCGAAACACCCCGACTTCGGGCGCGCTGGAAGTTTTTATATTAATCCCAAAAAAAGATACCAACATAAAAGAAATGCTCAAAGAAATGGTTCGTCTTGGTTATGAGATCGGCAATCACACCTACTCACATCCAAAGCTTAAAACACTTTCACAAGAACAAGTCGCTAAAGAAATCGTGATGCTGCAAAATTGGGTACAAAGCTTTATTCCTCACTACACCATTAAAACTATGGCTTTGCCTCACGGTGTTTATCCTAAAGTAGATAGTTGGGCTGTTTCAGGTGAGTATGCAGGAGTCCGTTATAAACATATAGCTCTTCTCAAAGTAGGCGCTGAGCCGTCGGTTTCACCTTTTTCTCTTAAATTTAATCCTTATAGAATAACGCGTGTGCGCGGCAGTGAAATGCTCGATCATCCTGAAGAGAAAAATTCCTTAGCTTATATTCGAAATGCCATTGCTTATTTTGATAAGTATCCGGAAAAAAAATTTACAATTGAATAAAATGTAATTCTCTTACTTCTGCTTCAAGAGTAATTCCTAATTGCCCTTGAACTTCTTTAATCACCAGAGCAATGAGATCTTTCACATCTTGCGCTTTGGCGTTTCCTAAATTCACAATCCAATTAGCGTGCATCAAACTAATCTGAGCTTCTCCGATGATCTTTCCCTTTAAGCCAGCTTTTTCAATAAGCGACCAAGCACTATGTCCCTGTGGATTTTTAAAAACACTTCCACAGCTGGGCCACTTGAGAGGCTGAGTTTCTTTGCGACGTTTTAAAAAATCAGAATAGATATGAGCATTTGTTTCAGGAGAAATATTTTTTTTAAAATACGCTCCAATAATTATTTCATCTGGTTTTAAAAAATGGTTTTTACGATAAGAATAAATCAAATCTTCTTGCGTATATATTTTGGTTTTTTTATTTTTTAACGAATAAACATGAACCTCGAAGAGAAGATCTTTGACTTCTCCCAAATGAGTGCCCGCATTCATAAAAATAACACCGCCCACATTTCCTGGAATACCGCAAAGTAATTCAAAACCTATCCATTGATTTTTTTTAGCCGCTTGAATCAATTCTGTGACACTCAC
>CAYQEW010000231.1:0-1195 GCA_964416605.1 uncultured Bacteriovoracaceae bacterium
TTTCTGGCAGGTTTTCCCATTTTAGGAAAACTTTCGGCTCAAGGTGGTTCCGTTCTAGGTGATCGAAAAAATGCTCAGTATCTTCTTAAACAAAAAGAATCTTTATTGGTCTTTCCAGAAGGAGTCCGCGGAATTTCCAAAAGCACGTCGGAGCATTATCAGATTCAAAATTTTACTCGAGGTTTTTTTCGTATAGCCCTTAAACATCGCACCCCGATCTTACCGATTGCTATTGTTGGTGCCGAGGAACTTTATCCTTATGTGATGAATATAAAACCACTTGCTCGCTTTTTTAATCTTCCCGCTTTCCCTATTACTCCAGCTTTCCCTTTTTTAGGACCGTTGGGAATACTTCCTCTTCCTTCTCCTATCGATATTTATGTCGGCAAACTAATTCCGATCCCTGAAAATATTTCAAAGAATGCTACCGATGAAGAAATTGATATTTATGTAGAAAAAATTCAAAAACAAATTGATCAAATGATGCAAAAAGGATTAAAAAATAAAAGAAAAATATTATGAGCAAAAATAAAACAACAATTCTGATTATTGGAATCGCTGGCGGTCTAGCTCAAGTAACCGCGAGAAAAATTATCAATGCCGATCCTGATACACAAATCATTGGAATTGATAATCGTGTTATTGATTTTAAATACCCCAATGTGATTACTGAAAAGTTACGTTATACCAAAGGGCAATTTGAAAATCTTTTCCGGCGATATCAATTTGATTATGTTATTCATTTGGCGCGTCTGACTCATAGTAAAGACTCTAACTTTGATCTAGAAAAAAGACTCAACTTTAATATTATGAGCACTCATATTATTCTTGATCTTTGTAAAGAATTTCAAATTAAAAAATTAATTTTTCTCAGTACTTATCACGTTTATGGAGCCCTTCCAGATAACAGCGTTTTCCTTTCTGAAGACGATCCACTGCGCGCTAGCCTAAAATACTCCGAACTTCGCGACGTTGTAGAAATGGATCAAATGATGTCATCTTACGTCAGTATTCATCAAAATCCCTTTGAGGTCGTTATTTTTAGACCCACCAATATCGTGGGGCCGTTGATTAAAAATAGCATGACTCAATTTCTCACTCATCCTCTGAGTTTTTACTCTCTTGAGTACAACCCGATGTTTCAATTTGTTTCCGATTTAGATATTGCCGACATTATCACGCTTTCCCTCTACAA
>CAYQEW010000231.1:1205-2306 GCA_964416605.1 uncultured Bacteriovoracaceae bacterium
AGTTCCTAGCGGTGTTTATAACTTAGCTCCCAATGATTTTATTTCTTTTAAAGAAGCTCTGCAAATTGTGAGAGGAAATCATGCAAAACCATTTTCCATCATTATGGCGGGGCTGATGAATAAAATGGTTAACCTTGTTCCAGATTATTTACTCGATTATCTGAAATTTTCTAGTCTCATTGATAATAAAAAAATTGTTGCTTTACTTGGTAAAAATATTTTTTCTCACAGTAGTCGAAAATCCTTGGAACTTCTGAAGATTTATTGACATAAATCAAAGGCTTCACTAATATCCTAGAACAAGAATTATCAATTGCCCGGGTGGCGGAATGGTAGACGCAGCGGATTCAAAAGAATCAAATATTGAAGAATCTGACGGCTAAGGCATTGGGATTGAAGAAGAAAATTGCGAATTGGTAAAACTTTTTTGTAATCGTGATATCCAAGACGCTTTTTGAATTTAATAGATCGATATTGTTAATGATTTTTAGATGATGATAAATGAATTGGTAAAAACCAATAAAGAATGGCTTCCTGGCGGAATGGTAGACGCAGTGGATTCAAAATCCACCGATCGCAAGGTCGTCCGAGTTCGAGTCTCGGGGGAGCCACCAACTTTATATCGTCTCAAAATTTTCAATCTCGATGGCACTCAAGACGAATCTGCAAAGACATTTATAGGTCGCTATCTCAACATCAAGAATAAGGGTGAATATTGGTCTCAAAGCATTTTTAAAGACGGCTATAGGAATAACAAAAACTTTATTCAAGCCGATGTCGTGGCCTTGGATTTTGATGATGAATATAACCTGATTCAAGCTATTCAAGAATTCAAAGAACATGAACACATCATTGTTCCAACTAGAAATCATCTCAAGAGTAAGGGAAGTCACCCTGCTGTCGATCGATTTCGAGTAGTCCTTAGACTTTCAAGAACCGTCACAGATACTAGCGAATACAAAACAGTCATGAAATCATTGCTGAGTAAGTATCCTCAAGCAGATCAGAGTCCGAAAGATCCAGGAAGGCTCTGGGCGGCAGGTGGTCACTCAATGTATTTGATGATTAAAAAACTATCTAAGTAACCTCTCATTAGGTCTT
>CAYQEW010000232.1:0-2286 GCA_964416605.1 uncultured Bacteriovoracaceae bacterium
TGCCGTTGATTATCTTGTCTATACGAATGAAGTTATTGGCAATATTAAGGAATCTTTCCCGGTAAAATGGATAGCCCTGGCATTACTCCTTGTAACAACGCTTCTCTTTCTTCTTCTAGTCAAAAAAATTCTTTCCTTCAAAGTTTTTGAAATTTCAAAAAAGAACCTCTCTTTTGCGCTCCTCTTTTCTCTTATCCTTGCTCTTCTTAATTTTTTTCTGCCGACTCAAAAAAGTATCGGCATGCGAAATTTTACAGAGCAACAACTGTCACGAAATGGACTTTATGAACTCTTTTCTGCTTATTTTCACAACGAACTTAATTGGGATGTTTTTTATGCTACCTTGCCTAAAGAAGTCGTCTTTCAAAATATGCGAGAATCTCTCAAAGCAGAAGACTATCAATTAACAGAAGGAGCTTCTCAAACACTTATTAAAAATCCTCAAAGCACTTCGCCATACGCTTTTAAAAACATTGTTATGATTACCGTAGAGAGCTTAAGTGCCAACTTTCTTGGGGTTTTCGGCAATCCCAATAATCTCACTCCAGAACTTGATGCGCTTGCAAAAAAATCACTTCTTTTTAAAAATATCTACGCGACTGGCACAAGAACAGTGAGAGGTCTTGAAGCGCTCTCTCTTTCTATTCCTCCGACTCCAGGTTCTTCGATTGTGCGTAGGCATCAAAATGAAGATCTCATGAGTATCGGCAAACTACTTTCAAAATCAGGATTTGATACGAAATTCATCTACGGTGGAAAAGCTCTTTTTGATAATATGAAATACTATTTTGAAAATAATCATTATCAAGTGATTGATCGCGATTATTTTACTGAAAAAGAAGTAAGTTTTGAAACTGTGTGGGGCGTGTGTGATGGTGATCTTTTTAAAAAAGCACTCCTTGAAGCCGATAAATCTTACCAAAACAAAAAACCTTTTTTCTCTATGGTTATGACAACCTCAAATCATCGTCCCTTCACTTACCCTACTGGTCTTATTGATATCCCTTCCGGCAAATCACGTGAAGGAGCCGTGAAATACACAGACTTCACAATCGGTGAATTTATAAAAAATGCTCAGAGCAAACCATGGTTTAAAGAGACCCTCTTTGTCGTTGTGGCAGACCATACCTCCGAAGGACGAGGAAAGCTTGATATCCCCGTAGAAACCTATAATATTCCACTTTTAATTTATTCTCCTCAAATCACACCGAAAGTGATTGAAACCGTTGCAAGTCAGATTGATACAATCCCCACTCTTTTAAGCCTCCTTGGCAACACAAAGCCCAATATGTTTTTTGGAAGAAACATTCTTACAACTCCTGAAAAAGAACAGCGTTTTTTTGTGGGAACCTATCAAAAAGTTGGCTTTTATAAAAATGGTTTTTTTGTCTCACTTGGGCCCAAGAGAGAAATCCAAACCTATTTTTATGATCCCATTAAAAAAGTACTCGGTGAAAAAACCCACAACAAACAGATTGAAGATGAAGCGATTAGCTATTATCAATACGCTTATTATCTTTATAAAAACAATCTCTATAAATGAAGTTTTTTCTAGGTCATCTTTTTTTTCTTATTCTCATTATTCTTGGAAATGAATTTTTCCATTATGATCTTTGGCTGCAAAAGTTTTTTCTCCTAAGTGGCGGATGGGCAATTGATAAAGAATACATGCCGCTAAAAATATTTTTTTATATCGGGATCAAGTGGACTATTATACTTGCGGGAATTGTGACCCTTGGACTTTTTATCGCCAGTTTTAAAAATCAAAAACTAAAACCCTACAAAAAAGATTTTCTCTTATTAGTGCTTGCAATGAGTATTATTCCTAGTTTTATTTCCTTTCTTAAACTGCATACCCATATGCACTGTCCCTATGAAATTGATCTTTTTGGTGGGCCTTACCCTTATCTTTCTTTATTTGAAGCCACTCCTACGGGGATACCTTGGGGGCGTTGCTTTCCCGCGGGCCATGCCTCAGGAGGATTTGCGCTACTGGCTCTTTATTTCACCAAACTTGTTTCCAAAAAAAATGCTCTATTCATAGGACTAGGACTGGGATGGATAATGGGAATCTATCAGATGCTCAAAGGAGATCACTTCCTTTCTCATTCACTCGTCACTCAAGAAATTTCTTTTCTCTTCAGTTTTATTTTTTATAAAATTCTTTCAAACTCTACTATTTTTAAAGAATAAAGATCACACCCTTAAATTTCAGACTAGATCCTTACTCATCATCTATTTTGTAAGAAATTTATCATTGTGAATCTTCTCACAAGGGGTTGTGAA
>CAYQEW010000233.1:0-2285 GCA_964416605.1 uncultured Bacteriovoracaceae bacterium
GCCTGTGAAATATTAAAGACCACCACATCGCCCGCGCTGCCGTGATAGATGAGTTCGCCATTCACAGTGGTTCCCGTTGACAGAGCCCCAGTAAAATCGAGAATAACTTCCAAAGGAGAGACAATTGAATTGATGCCAAATTGAGCCGTTGATCCACCTGTCCATTGGTACTCAAGCATATTTTGCACTGACCCATCATTGGCACAAGACTGAGCCATCTCTAAAAGAGAGAGTGACGGAGTGGGCTTTTTGGAATTCGAGGCAATGGAGTCTTTGATTTGCACACCACAAGAAATAAAATTTAAAAAAAGTAGGATAAGGATAATATTTTTCATATGAGGTTATTATCGACTGTTTTTATCAGGAGCTAAAATTTTTTCTTTAAAAAGAAAATGGACTAGGGAATAACCTCGCTAGATGCCTTATTTCTGAGGCTGTCAAAAGATAAAACGTCTAAAGTTTAGACAGATATTTTTTACAGAGTCTAGAGATCTGTTCAGTGAAGATTGATATAATGAGATTATGAAAAATATAATTTTAATCATTGTAAGTCTTTATTCTTTTACTCTTTTGGCGCAAAATGAAACATGGTTGCTGCCTTTGGAGGAGAAAATTTCTTTTACCTACGATGGTAATAACTACAGTTCTTCTATCGTAGTAGTTGACCCTAAAGGTATACTTTCGCTCGTTACAGAAGATAAGAATAGTGAGCCTAAACTAATAAAAGTAAACGATTTAAATAGAGAAACGAGAATAAAAGCGAATCGCGTTTATACTAATTATGTTTTAGGTAAAATTAGCTTCTTTAAAATTGCGGACGTTAAAGGGCAAAATTTAGATTCCAGTTCTTTCTTTACTAAATCGGGTCAAATAAAACCCATGAGTATCAAAGCAAATACGGATGGACTTTTATATTTGTTAAAAAGATTTTGGTAAGATTTAAACTTTCTAGATTAGTTGCCCGATATGGGTTGAGTGAGAAATAGTTTTTTATTGTTATTTATTCTTTTTTATTTTGATGTAAGTGCTCAAACCGGTTTTCTTTCTTCTGTAGAAAGAGAAAAGTTTATAACTCCTCTCTATGAAAAAAAAGAGATTGTTCCTAAACGCTGTCAATTTTTAGCAAAACAAAGAAGTTGGACAACGGATGCGACAAAAGGTTGGGAGGCGAATGGACTTACGAGCACTGCTTTTGATCGACTGGTTATGGGAAGTGGCGGTGGATGGGATTCTCATCGTACGGAAAGAGTATATAACTTAGATAAAATTCGCGCAGATTTTTCTGAAGCTAAAAATATTCTCAATAACACTCATTGTGAGTATACGGGAGATCATCCGACTCAAGAGCTTTTAGATGCAAGAATTTTGGCATGTAATGATAAGGATATTCTCTCTTATAAGTCATTATCTCCTGAACAAATAAAGGCTAAGTACGGTAACAGTGCACTTTTTAGAGGTGCTTGTATTCAAGAAGCTTCTCCTTATATTTATGCAGATATTATTGATCGTCTTGATGGTGAGTACGTATGGTGTATTAAAATAACGAAACAGGCTGAAAGGGGTGATAAATTAGAGGGTAATACGGCTGAAATATATAAGAAAAAATGTGGAGAAGAAATTCCCAAAGGACTTATGTATGCGGAAAGTTTTCGAAAAGACATACAAACGATAAGATCTCAACTTGATCCTGAGGCTAGAGCTCTTCTTGATCGAGCAGTTATTGTGCAATCAAAATTTGATGATGTCTCCAAAATGGCAGAAAAGGCGAAGAGTCTGTATCAAAGCCATCTTGTAAAAGAAGCGTCTTACAAAAAATTAAGTGAGTGTAATAAGGAGAATAAAAATTCAAGTTGTTCTCCAGAAGCCAATTCAGAAATTTTAAAAAAAATAGCTCCTCTCATTGAGGCAACGAAAGGCAGTGTTATTGCAGATACTATGGGTAAATTGAATCAAGCGGGTATTGATAATGCATTATCTCTTTTATGGGGACTTGCTTATGCCACGGGTAAATTAAATCCCAATGATTCTCAAGCTAAGCAAAATGCTCTTAATGAAGTTTGTAAAAATCTATCGGGACTATGTCTTGATAGTAGTTTTAAAGATTCTGCGGCAAAAGCTTATGATCATTATAAAGAGATGATTGGAGATTATAAGCCAATTAATTTTATGCAAGATAAAAATGAAAAAGGCCAAAGTTATTTAGATGAATTTAATGAGTCGGTGAAAAAATTTAACAGCTATTGCCCTCAATTCTCGAGTCAAATCATGGGGGCTAAGATGAGTTT